>CAZUUI010000001.1:0-13589 GCA_964622955.1 uncultured Chitinophagaceae bacterium
AGAAACGATATTCAGTAATAACAATATAATTTAAGATAGGCCATTGACAACAAAAGACGAAATTTATTTTATTATACTCTTTTTGTCAGTGGCTTTTTTTATTATTAAAAGACCTCTTTTTAATAGAAACAAATATGTTTCTCAAATAGGGTTTTTATTGTTATTTTTTTTATCTGTAGCTATTAGTGCTGCTTATTCATTTGCTACCATTCATTTTTTCAAAGCAGACATTCTTCTTTATTTTAGAGATGCTAATAATATTTCATGCTATCTAGAACAAGATTTTTATAAAAATATAGAATTGCTTTTTTGGTACGGAGGTAAAATTGACCCCCCAAGAGTTCACAATCAGATTATGGGAACCAATACGTGGAGTATTCCTTCCGATTTTCTGATGTCGCGAATTTATGGACTATTTATGTATTTGTCGCGAGAAAATTTATATGTCATTTCTTTTTTCTTTGGGCTTTTGAGCTTTGCTACAAAATATATGTGGATTCAAATTTTTGAGAAATACAATTTATCCAAATCTCAAATATATTTGGGCATAATAGCTTTAACTTTTTCGGGAATGGATTCATTTTTCATTCAAGGAATGCACAAAGAAGCGGTTGTTTTTTTATTGATAAGCTATGTTTTTTATTTCAATATTTTAGAAAAAAACTTGTTGAATATTTCGTTATTCTTAATAGTATTGTATCATATTGCAATGATTAGAAATTATATTTTCGCTATCTTTATTATTGTATATATAATTTGGAATTTACAAAAACTGTATTCAAAGAACAAAAAAATATTTTATTCGATACTATTCGCTATTAGTATTGGTTTCATTTTTATTCTTAAAAAATTCATTCCATTTATTATTTCAAAAAAACTTAGTTTTAATAAAAAAGCCATTGGAAAAACGGCTTTGGATTATATCGATTTTAATAATAGTTTCATCGAAAATGTAACAATTTTTTCTAAATCGCTATTTAAGTTATTTTTCTATATTCCCAATTTTAATAATTTTTCCTTTTTACATACTTTCTTTATTCTAAGCAATCTTATTTTTATTTTGTGGATTATTTATTTTTTCAAAAATAAACATATCCAAAATGTTAAAATGGCATTTTTTACATTTTTGCCCTCAATTATTGGCTTATTATTGATTATTACAATTGTTCCAAACTATGGATCTATAGCAAGATATCGTTCCGTATTCATTATTTTGATTTATTTAGGTATAGTTTTCAACACAAACAATGTCAATATTTTTTCTATATATAAATTTTTACCTCATTTTATAAAAAAACACTTATTTTTGCATCAAATAAAATAAATTATTATGCAAAATGTACGTTTTGATTTAATGAATGAAACAATTAATAGAAAAAAAATCGAAGTTGATCCTATTTCTAATAAAGTTTCAGACTATTTTGGCGAAAATGTTTTTTCAGAGAAAGTTTTGGAAAAATATGTTTCTTATTCTATTTTCAATAAGTTGAAAAATTGTATTGAAAATAATGAAAAAATTGACCGAGAAGTAGCGGCTCAAGTGGCTCAAGGTATGAAACAATGGGCTATTGAAAAGGGCGTAAAATCCTACACGCATTGGTTTCAGCCACTTACAGGACTTACTGCCGAAAAACACGATTCGTTTTTTATGCCCGATAACGATGGCAACGCCATTGAATATTTTGGAGCAAGCAATCTAATCCAACAAGAACCCGATGCGTCTAGCTTTCCAAACGGAGGAATTCGTCAGACTTTTGAAGCGAGAGGTTATACCGCTTGGGATCCTACCTCTCCAGCATTTATCATAGAAAATAAAAACGTAAAAACACTTTGCATTCCTACCATATTCATAAGCTATACAGGTGAAACTTTGGACTATAAAGCCCCTTTGTTAAAATCGGTTCACGCTCTTGAAAAAGCGGTTTTGCCCGTAGTAAATTTATTTGACAAAAATGTAACGAAAATTGCAGCTACATTGGGTTGGGAACAAGAATATTTCTTAATAGATGAAGCGTTGTATTATGCTCGTCCCGATTTAGTGCATACAGGACGTACATTGCTAGGCGCTATTCCCGCTAAAGGACAGCAATTGGAAGATCACTATTTTGGAGCTATTCCAGAAAGGGTTTTGGATTATATGGCCGATTTGGAAAAAGAATGTCATAAATTGGGAATTCCGTTAAGAACCCGTCACAACGAAGTAGCGCCAAGCCAATTTGAATGTGCTCCTATGTTTGAAGAAGTAAATGTAGCGGTAGACCACAATCAATTATTGATGGACGTAATGGAGCGTGTGGCTAAG
The DNA here is from genome assembly GCA_964622955.1 of uncultured Chitinophagaceae bacterium. Lineage (GTDB taxonomy): Bacteria > Bacteroidota > Bacteroidia > Chitinophagales > JADJOU01 > CHPMRC01. The sequence goes on from CAZUUI010000001.1 coordinate 2,303, forward strand.
GCACACAAACTAAAAGTTTTGTTTCACGAAAAACCATTTAAAGGCGTAAATGGAAGTGGAAAGCACAACAACTGGAGTATGAGCACCAATACGGGCAAAAATCTACTTTCTCCAGGCAAAACGCCAAAAAACAACTTTTTGTTCCTTACTACATTTATAAATGTAATAGCAGCTGCTGCTAACTATGCCGATTTGATTCGTGCTAGTATCGCTTCGGCTAGCAATGACCATAGATTGGGCGCAAATGAAGCACCGCCAGCAATTATTTCGGTTTTTATAGGCGATGCGCTCACAAAAGTATTGAAAGATATTGAAGAAAAAGTAATCGACGATAAACAAGACGAATTGGTTACCGAAGATATCAAATTAAATATTCACAATAGTATTCCTGAAATTTTATTGGACAATACCGATAGAAATAGAACCTCTCCTTTTGCATTTACAGGAAATAAATTTGAGATAAGAGCGGTAGGTTCATCGGCCAATTGCGCTCAAAATATGATTGTAATCAATACCATTGTAGCCAATCAATTCAAAAAATTCAAAAAAGATGTAGATGATTTAATCAAAAATGAAGGTGAAAAGAAAGAAGCGGCCATTTTTAGAATTTTGAGAAAATACATTATAGAAAGCAAACATATTTTGTTTGAAGGCGACAATTATAGCGAAGAATGGGCACAAGAAGCCGCAAAAAGAGGTCTGAACAACGTAAAAACTACGCCTCATGCGCTCGATTTCTTTTTGGAGCAAAAAAACAAGGATGTATTTATTGAAAATGGCGTATTCTCGGATAGAGAAATAGAAGCCCGTCAAGAAATATTGAACCATAATTATTTGTTGAAAGTACAGATAGAAGGAAGATTGATAGGCGAATTATCGGTAAATAATGTAATTCCATCGGCTATCAAATATCAAAATCAAATTCTAGAAAATATCAAAAACTTAAAAGATTTAGGATTTGATAAAAACGACTATATCGCACAACAAGAATTGGTTCAAAGCATATCAAAACACATTTATAATTTGAAAAAAAATGTAGATGCTATGATTGAAGCCCGCAAAAAATGCAATGCCATTGAGGATTCTTCCGAAAAAGCAAAGGCTTATTGCGATCAAGTATTGCCGTATTTTGAAGAAATAAGATACCACGCCGATAAATTAGAGCAATTTGTAGACAACTCTATTTGGACATTGCCAAAATACAGAGAACTACTCTATATTAGATAATCATTTTTTTTAATTTTTTTTACCCAAAAAGGACAGCAAACTATTTTTGTTGTCCTTTTTTGATATACGGTATTTCAAAAGTTTGAATTATTTTATAAGCAAGATTGGTATTATTTAATCAAAATTAAATCAGAACAAAGTAATTTCTACCTTTCTGATTTAAAATTTCTATATCGAGCCTCTCTACTCAAAGTGAGATATTGAGCCTTTGATTGAATATCGCTGTCTTTTTCAATATAAATTTGATAGAAAACTTGTTCCCAACTCATAGCATCTCCTTCCAATTTTTTGATTTTTGCCTTGAATGAAAGGATATCTGCATCCATCAATTTTGAAAATAAATTATTTTTTTCTCTGGCTACATACCCCAATTTTTGCCCATTCCAATATATTGCTATAGCATATTTATCATACTTATTTTCAAAATCTCTAATCAATTCTAATGAATCGCCTTCTTTTAAACTTTCAAACACTTCATTTCCTTTGTAATATTGAAAACCTCTTATGAAGTCATGTAATAAGTAGATTATAGTATTTGTGGATTTTGGAAACAATGCCATAGAAGGCTTTACCATCAAAGGGGCAAAAGATACTAGCTGCTTTAGAAATTCTTTTCTTTTCATTTTTGTATAATTATTAATACAAAAATAAAAAATCAGATAGTCAAAATTTGACGTTGAAAAATAAAAAAAGCCGTAATTTTAAAATTACGGCTAATACAAATATTATTTAAATGCTCTTTCCATAATATCTTTTACTTCATCTATATGCTGCTTTTTATTTCCAGTAGCTGGAGAAGAAGAAGTTTTCCTAGAGATAAGCTTAAAGAAGGCTTCCCCTTTCATACGATATTGTCTATCGAGCAAATAGGTCCAAGCTCCCATATTGGCTGGTTCTTCTTGTACCCAAAATTTCTCAGCATTTTTGTATTTATCAAAAGTAGCTTCTAGTTGCTGAATAGGAATAGGATACAACTGTTCCATTCTCACAATAGCTATATCATTTCTATTATCAGCTTCTTTTTTCGCCAATAGTTCATAATAAATTTTACCTGAACAATACAAAACTCTTTTAATTTCACTTGGTTTTGCGGCAGCATCATCTATCAACTCTTGGAATCCTCCATTTAATACTTCGCTAGCATCGCTTACACATTTTGGATGACGCAATAATGATTTTGGCGACATAATAATCAAAGGAATTCTAAAATTACGAGCCAATTGACGTCTAATGGCGTGGAAATAATTGGCAGGTGTAGTAATATTTGCTACTTGAACATTAAATTCGGCACATTGTTGCAAGAAACGTTCCATTCTAGCACTACTATGCTCTGGTCCCTGACCTTCATATCCATGAGGCAAAAGTAGTACCATACCCGAGTTTACTTTCCATTTTGTTTCGCTACTCATCAAGAATTGATCGATAATAATTTGAGCACCATTATTAAAATCGCCAAATTGAGCTTCCCAAATCACTAAATTATCAGGGCTAGCAATTGAATAGCCAAATTCATATCCCAAAACGCCATATTCGGACAATAAAGAGTTAAACATTCTTATTGAACCTTGTTTTTCGCTCAAATTGCTCAATCTATTGAATTCCGTATTTTTTTCCTGATCAAAAAGACACGCATGACGGTGAGAGAAAGTACCTCTTTTCACATCTTCACCCGTAAAACGAATATCTTTGCCTTCCAATAACAAGGAGCCATAAGCCATCATTTCGCCTGCCTGCCAATCCAATTTGAGACCTTCTACCATATTTTTCTTCCAGTCAGCCATTTGTTTTTCTACCTTTTTCAAAGGTGTAAATCCAGCAGGCATTTCAAAAATCCTAGTAGAAATCAAATCGTACGTAGCTTTATCGATAGCGGTATTAGGGCTTTTTTCAAAATCCTGACTTCTCGCCTTCATCATTTTGTGCCAAGCTTTTTCATGCGGGCGATATACGTATTCTTTTATCTCTTCTTTTACTACATTGAGCCTATCTTGAAGTTCGTCGTACAATTCTTTGTCCAATTTCTTCACCATTTCAGCTTCTACAGTTCCTTTAGAAGTCAAATATTCGGCATATACATCACGAGGATTTTTCTTTTTGCCAATAAGGCTGTACATTTCGGGCTGCGTATCCTTAGGATCATCACTTTCGTTATGTCCATGTTTTCTATAGCATACCATATCTACATATATATCTTTCTCAAATTTTTGGCGATATTCGCTAGCCATTTCACAAGCAAAAATTACATCTTCTACACTATCGCCATTCACATGAATTACAGGTGCATTGACCATATTGGCTATAGCCGTGCTATAATCACTACTTCTCGCATCATCAAAATCGGTTGTAAATCCAATTTGATTATTTATTACAAAATGAATAGTTCCTTTATTTCTAAATCCTTTCAAAGTTTGCATTTGAACTACCTCCTGCCCTATTCCTTGTCCCGCTACTGCAGCGTCTCCGTGAATAATTATTGGCAATACATTGGCATAATCCTCATTGTACAAAATATCCGATTTGGCACGTGCATACCCCAAAACTACAGGATTTACGGCCTCCAAATGCGATGGATTTGCCAATAAATTCAAATAAACTTCGCCACTAGGCGTCTTGCGCATGGATTGATATCCTTTGTGATATTTTACATCGCTATCTCCCGCTACTTCATCGGCTTTTACACCTTCAAATTCGGTGAAAATTTCCTCATAAGTTTTTTTCATAATATTCACCAAAACGTTCAAACGTCCACGGTGTGCCATACCTATCACAACTTCTTTTACCCCCAAGCTAGCCGATTTATCAATAATACTCTCAATAGCGGGAATGGTACTTTCGCCTCCTTCAAGCGAAAAACGTTTTTCGCCAATGAATTTCTTGCCCAAAAACTCCTCAAAAACCACACCATGATTCAACGAACGCAAAAGTCCTTTTTGTTTTTCTATATCAAATGATTTTTGATTATAATCATTTTCTATCTTTGATTTCAACCATGCGCGTTCTTCATCATTTCGTACTTGATTGTATTCAAAACCTATTTTGGAAGCATAGCAAGCATTGAGTTTATTGATAATTTCTTGCAAGGTAGCATTATTCAATCCTATTTCAGATGAAATGGCAAATTTTTTATTCAAATCGCTGTCTTTCAAGCCAAAACGTGCAAAAGAAACATTTACACCTCGGTCTTTTCTCTTTTTGATAGGATTGGTATCCGAAATCAAATGGGCATAATCTCTGTAATACTGAATCAAATGATAAACCTTCAACTCGTCCGAATTCATAGCGCCCTTGGCACTAGCCGCTTGGGGCTGATCTACTGCAAAATCAAACCCTTCAAAGAATTTTCGCAATTCGGGGTCTACTGCATTGGGATTGTTTTTAAAATCATTGTACATGCCCTCGATAGCCGCAGGATGTGCATTGGATATAAACGATTGATATGAACTCATATAGTGTTTCTATTATTTTTAATAAAAGTACGCAAATATCTTAATTTTTAAACGAAAGCACGCGAAAAAATGCCTCAAAAAACTATAAATCCGTTAAAAAAGTATATTTCTTTATTCTTTTCTTAGATGGGCGTAGTTTTCAAGCAGATATTGCGTTGCCTTGGAAGGTCTTTATTCGCTAGCCAAAGGCTCTCTTCTTCGGGCAATAAAACAAAAGGCATTCGCTTTTTGGAATTATGGATTTGGGACATTTGTTCATTGGCTTCTGTAGTCAAGATAGTATAGGTATCTATTATTTCGCCCGTTTGTGGATTTGTCCAAGTATTCCACAATCCCGCTAGCGCAAATGCCGAATCATCGGGCAAAGCAATGCCATATTTTTGTTTTTTCTTTCCTTGACTATCCAGCCATTGCCACTCAAAAAAAGCATCTACCAGAATCAAACAACGCTGATGAACGATTTGTCTAAAACTCGGTTTTTCAGAAATGGTCTCAATTTTTGCATTGAGTGTATTTTTCCTAAAATCAATATCTTTGGACCAGCTAGGGATCAACCCCCAGTTAAAAAGCTGTATACTTTCGGGATTGGAATGCGCAATAATGGGCGTGGCAGGAAATGAAAATCCATTATAGATACTTGGTGTATATAATTGAGGTTTTAAAAATTTAGCTTTAAAACGTTTTTCTAACGTTTGAGCATCTTGGCTTTGCTGAGAATGAAAACACATTTAGGTAGCATTTATGGTGATAATATCTTGAATTTTTGTAGTATAGCGGGGCGATAATTTTTCTTGTCGCATTTTCCACACACGATCTCTATCTTGCGTAGCCAGCTTAATTTTTGTAGCGCCTATCTTATGATTGAGCATATCCATAGCCTTCATTATGGCACTATGTTTGGGATTGGGCTCGTCAAACAAGGTCTGTTGAATGCTATTTTCGGGATAAAAATCCATAATCACTACACCCGCTTTTTTGTAATTATAGCCTTCTCTAAAAATTTGTTCCAATCCTTTTTGGGCATATTGGGCTATTTCTATACTCGAATTGGTAGTAAAAGGGAGTTTTACCACAATATTTCTACTGTATTGGGGCAAATCTTTTCGAAAGCCATTGGTATGAACAAAAACCATCAAGGACCTACAACACGATTTTTGTTTGCGGAGCTTCTCGGCACAAGTTACCGAAAAAGTGGCCACTCGCTCTTTGAGTTCGGACAATGTCGTATACATTTTTTCAAAAGAACGTGTGGTAGCAATATTCTTTTTGGGCTTGTGTTTTTCCATACTCAGCGTAGGCTGCCCTAGCAGTTCTTGTTGCATTCTCACACCCACAATTCCCATTTGTTTTTTTACTTTTTCGGGAGGCAACAACGAAAAATCATACGCCGTTTGTACGCCTTGCGCTTTTAGCCGCTTGCTATGCTGCCTTCCTATCCCCCACACATCTTCTACTTGCAACCATTTCAGGGCTTTTATTCGTTTGGGTTCGGTGTCTATGATATATACATTTTGGGTTTTATCGGGATACTTTTTGGCAATTCTATTGGCGGCTTTGGCTAGCGTCTTCGTTTCCGCAAAACCTATACTAATGGGGATTCCCGTAGATTTTTTCACATAATAGGCTATCGCTTCGCCATATTTTTGTAAATCAAAATGTTCAAATCCCGAAAAATTTAAAAAGGCTTCATCGATACTATAAATCTCTATTTCGGGGCAATAAGACGATAAAATGGTCATCACACGCATACTCAAATCGCCGTATAATGCAAAATTGGCGGAAAAAACGTGCACATTATGCGTATCAAAAAAATCTTGATACTGAAAGGCAGGCGCACCCATAGGCAGCCCCAAAGCTTTGACTTCATTGCTTCGGGCTATGACACAGCCATCATTATTGGAAAGTACCGCTATAGGTTTACCATTCAAATCGGGACGAAAAACCCGCTCGCACGACGCATAAAAATTATTACAATCTATTAATGCAAACATATTTTTTTTTAGAAATATTTAATTACATTAATCACAATTCCCCATACCAAAAAATCATTGTCTTTTGTAACTTTGATAGGCTTATAGGCAGCATTGGCAGGTACTAGCCACACACAGTCTCGCTCTATCTTGATAGTTTTGACCGTAAATTCGCCATCGATAAAACATATAGCTATTTTGCCATTCTGAGGTTCAAGGCTTTTGTCTATAATGAGCAAATCGCCGTCGTGAATGCCCAAATCTTTCATAGAATTGCCACGCACTCTTCCATAAAAGGTAGCACTGGGATTTTTTATCAATTCTTTGTTCAAATCGATACTCGTATCCAAAAAATCATCGGCAGGCGATGGAAAACCCGCCGAAATTCCTTCTTTTACATAAGGCAAACTCATTTGAGTATCGGTATTGGCCGAATAAAATACAATATGCTTTGAAGAATGAATTTGAGTTAATTTCATACCAAAATTTCAAGATTAAATACAAAAAATAGAATGACAAAGATACGAAAAAGATTTTGGAAAATAATAATCAAGAAACTATATTTTTTTTCAAATATAAACCACCCCATTGTCGTTTTTTGTCGTTTGAATATTTATTTTTCCCAAAACAAAATAAACGATGTATATGAAGAGTTGTATTTATAAGCAATAATACCGTATATACAATCAATATAGTCCAATCTGCGCTTCACTTGATGTACTTTTTGATTGTTATTACGGCATTAACCACTCTAAACTTCCAAAAAAGTTTAGATAGTTTTTGTCAGTAAGATTGGTTAATACCTTTCTGGAATTATTGGACTTATATTTTTTAACCCTTTAAATTTTTGATTATGAAAAAGACACTTTTACACGCATTCTTTTTACTTTCCTTTTCTCTTTCAGCTCAAAAAACAATTATTTATGGAACCGTTACGGACTCCAAAAATGAACCTGTTGCATTTGCTCAAGTAGTTATTTGTGAGGATGCAGAAGGCAAACGACTGACTCGAAATGGCGCAAGAGCTGATATTAATGGCAATTTCAAAATTACAACCGAACTGTACGGAATCTATTTTATATTGGCTAAATATGTAGGGAAGCCCCAAAAAATTAAAAAAATTGAGCTAAAAAATGACTCTATCAAACTAAATTTCCAATTGGATGATAGTTATTATATCAGAGATGAGAACTTAATTGTTCATCGTTGCTGTTGTTTTAGATCAAAAAGAACCATAAAGCCAGAGGTTACAATTCCGTTTGACGTATCATTTCAAAAAATTGAAAATCAAGAATTGTATTTGACCGCAAATGATAAAATCTCAAAAATTGAAGTATACAATTTAGGTGGGAATTTGCTAAAAACCAAATCAATTAACGAAGTTGCTTTTGAACAGCCATCCATCAGTATCGAAGGCATTTCAGACCCATTAATTTTGGTAAAATCTTTTGATTTTAAAGGAAATTTCAGGACGGTAAAGGTGGAATTACATTAAAATATTGTATCCAAATTTTGGATAATTTTATCCGCTTTGGCTAGGACTTTTTCTCTTTTGACGTGTTCGGTGTAGGCATAAAATTGCACGTGAGGCAATGTATCTTTGACTTCGGCGTCGGTCATTCCATCGCCTATCATAATTATTTCGCCCTCAAGACTTAGCGAATCGATACACCGTGCTTTGCCTCCCGAATGTGCCAAAAAAGAATCGGTATTGACACCTACTACTTTTTGATTTTCATCCAAATGAAATTGATTGGCAAATATATGATTTCGTGCAATTCCCAAAAAATCCGAAACAGGATATATCAATTCATTAAAGCCTCCCGAAACGATATAAATACGATTGGCATTGGCTTCAAAAGAAGCTTTGTGCTGAAGTACCGATTTTGAAATTTTGTCCAAAACCAAATGCTTAAAAATTTCCAAATTACTTTGATTCAATTTCAATATAGCTATACGCTGCGATAGGGCTTGAAAAAAATCTATCTCGCCACTCATTGCCAAATCGGTAATTTTAGCTATTTCAGCGGCTATTTGAGTATCTTGGGGACAAACTATGGCTGCCAATTCATCCAAAGTTTCCGTTTGGATCATTGTACTATCAAAATCAAAGATCAAAAAAGGCTTGGTCATACATTACAGCGTCATATTGCTATACATACAGCATAGTGTCTCAATGCCTTTGTAATAATTCCAAAGATGATAATGTTCGTTGGGCGAATGTATAGCATCGCTATCGAGTCCAAATCCAAGTAGTACCGTATCGACACCCAATACTCGCTTAAACATTGATACAATAGGGATAGAACCTCCCGAACGAAGTGGAATAGGCGTTTTTCCGTAGGTTTCTACAATTGCTTTTTCGGCTACTTTGTATGCAAAACTATCGGTAGGCGTTACTGCGGGCTCTCCCCCGTGATGCGGCGTTACTTTTACTTTTACATTTTTTGGCGCAATTGATACAAGATAATCTTCAAATAATTTTTCAATTTCGTGAAAATCTTGATGCGGCACCAAACGCATTGAAATTTTTGCAAATGCTTTTGAAGGCAATACCGTTTTGGCACCTTCGCCTATATATCCACCCCAAATACCATTTACATCCAAAGTAGGTCTAATACTTACACGTTCAAGTACATTATATTCTTTTTCTCCATAAACATCGTCTATATCCAAGTGTTTTTTGTAGGCTTCTATATCAAAAGGCGCTTGTGCCATAGCATCGCGTTCTTTTTGGCATACGGCTTCTACTTTTTCATAAAAACCTGGAATTTGTATGGTTCCATTATCATCTTGAAGTTGCGAAATCATTTTGCAAAGCGTATTGATAGGATTGGCTACCGCACCTCCGTATACACCCGAATGCAAATCTCTATTAGGCCCCGTCACCTCTACTTCCATATAACACAAGCCTCTCAAACCTGTAGTGATTGAAGGATTTTCATTTGAAATCATAGACGTATCGGAAATTACGATAAAATCACAATTCAATTTTTCTTTATAATCCAATGCAAATTGCTCCAAATGCGTACTTCCCACCTCTTCTTCTCCTTCAATGATTACTTTCACATTGCACGTAAGTTTATTTTCGGCTAATAATATTTCCAAAGCTTTTAGGTGCATATAAAATTGACCTTTGTCATCGGCTGCACCACGGGCAAATATTTTTCCATCTTTTATCACAGGTTCAAAAGGTGGAGAATGCCACAAATCAATTGGATCGGCAGGTTGTACATCATAGTGTCCATAAATCAATGCTGTAGGCAAGGAAGCATCTATTATTTTTTCTCCGTAAACGATAGGAAAACCTTTGGTAGGAATAATTTCTACAGCATCCAATCCTGCATCGATCATTTTATTTTTTACAAAATCGGCACAATCCAACACTTGACTTTTATAATTAGGATCGGCAGAAATAGAGGGATATTTCAATAAATCAACTAGCTCATTTAAGAATACTTCTTTTTTTGACGCTACAATTTCGGAATATTTAGACATAATTTTAATTTATAACGCAAAGATAAAGTCTTTGCCCCCAAATTATTCATTAAAAATGATTCATCATATAATATCTTGTAATTCAATCTAATTTTAGTTTGTTAGAAAATGACACCAATTTTAAACTTAAATATATGAATTGAAGTCTATAGAATATAATCGATCACTTAAAAAATTAGAATTATGAAAAAATCAATTTTATTAGCAGTATGTATTCTTGGAGTTCAAATTTCACAAGCACAAACCACGCAGCAACGCATTAGACAAGGTGTAGCTTCGGGCGAAATTACAAAAAAAGAAATGCAAAAAATTAAACAAGAAAAACAAGATGTGCGTAACGAGGTTAATCAGGCTAAAGCAGATGGAATTGTAACGGCACACGAGCGTAAAGAAATCAATCAAGAGAAAAAAGAATTGAGCAAAACTATTTATAGAAAAAAACACAACGCTACCAGAAGATAGTAACACATTGTATACCAACACTTTGAACCATTATACAAAAACACCCTATATTTTTCATCAAAAAAAAAGATAGGTTCATCAAAGGTTGATATTGAAGAAAAAAAGTCGCTTTATCTTTGCATCGTAAATCGAGTGAAACAATAAGGTTTGGATTTACAAAAGTTAAAAACTTTTTTCATATTTTTTTTTAAATTCCCTATAAAGTGCAGCGACCTCCCCCCGCTGCATTTTTTTTTATTTTTTGCGAACTATTTAGTTTGTAGTTTTGTTTTAAAATCATAAAAATTAAAACTTAAAGTTATGGCTTTCGAATTACCAAAATTAAATTACAATTATACCGATCTTGAACCGCATATCGATGCAAAAACAATGGAAATTCATCATTCAAAACATCATCAAGCGTATGTAAACAATTTGAATGCAGCTATTGAAAATACAGATGCTGCGTCTATGTCAATAGAAGAAATTGTTAAAAACATTTCTAAATTTTCGCCAGCAGTACGAAATAATGGCGGTGGGCATTGGAATCATACTTTTTTCTGGAATGTAATGTCTCCAAACGGTGGCGGAAATCCATCAGGAGAATTGGCTAGCAAAATTGAGGCTCAATTTGGAAGTTTTGAAGCGATGAAAGAAGAATTCAACAAAGCGAAATCCAGACAAAAACTTCCTTTCCAATGTAAG
>CAZUUI010000001.1:13599-29994 GCA_964622955.1 uncultured Chitinophagaceae bacterium
CAAAGCAGCTACTACTCGTTTTGGTTCGGGATGGGCTTGGCTGTGCAAAAAAGCGGATGGTAGCTTGTGTATTTGTAGCACGCCCAATCAAGATAATCCTTTGATGGATATTGCAGAATGTCCAGGTACCCCAATAATTGGATTGGATGTATGGGAACACGCATACTATTTGAATTATCAAAATAGAAGACCCGATTATATAGCTGCATTCTGGAATGTAGTAAATTGGGAAGCAGCTGCAGAAAATTATAAAAATGCATAATTTGGGTTTAATTGGATTTTAAATTTCCTTTTTAGATCAAAAAAATTAAAAGCGGTACTATTCAGTATCGCTTTTTTTTATGCTTATATATTTTTTTGAATTATATTTGTGCAATGAACATACGAATTACAACGCTTTTTTTTCTAACAATAATGGGACAATTATGGTCTCAAAACCAGTATTTTATATGGTTCAACGACAAAGATATTTCACAAACAAAATTATCTATTGGTTTGGAATCGATCGAACGAAAACTAAAATACAATATAGAAATTGATGCAAAAGATTATGCTGTAGAATCCTACAAAATAGAAACACTTAGTAATATAACTGCACCATTATTAGTTTCAAGATGGCTCAACGGCGCTTTGATAGAATGTGATGAATCAAAATTAAAAGAGATTAAATCATTGCCTTTTGTAAAAAAAATTGACTTGATAGCTCGTACCAAAAAACTTAAAAATAGTAGTAAAAAGACTAAGACTTCTTATACAATTTCCGAATATGGTTCAAGCTACGATCAAATTAAAATCCATCGTGGCGACACGTTGCACAATCTTGGTTATGATGGAGAGGGGATGAAAATAGCGGTTTTTGATGCGGGTTTTCAACGAGCTGATAGCATTGCGAGTCTTAGACATTTATTTCGAGAAAATAGGATTTTTCCAATAAGCAACTTTGTATACAATACCGATTCTTTTTACAAATACGATAACCACGGCACATTAGTATTAGGCTGTATGGGTTCTTTTTTGAAAGATACCCTTATAGGTACGTCACCCAAAGCTAATTTTTACCTTTTTATTACCGAAGCAAGTGGCTATGAAAGCAAGATAGAAGAAGTCAATTGGGCCAAAGCCGCTGAATTAGCCGATAGCATTGGCGTAGACATTATCAATTCTTCGCTGGGATATACCGAATTTGATGATGCCAGTACCAATTACTCTTTTGCACAATTAGATGGCAAAACAGCTATTTCGAGTATTGCCGCACAAATAGCGAGCAATAAAGGCATTTTGGTAGTAAATTCGGCTGGAAATCTAGGCAATAAATCGTGGAAAAAAATAGCCTGTCCTGCAGATGCCGAAGGTGTGATTACGGTAGGTGCTATAGACAAGACAGGTAATGTAACCGATTTTAGCTCAAGAGGTTATAATGCGTTAAATGAAATCAAACCTAACGTATGTGCAGTAGGAAGACTCGCTACATGCTACTACGATGCGGGAGGATTTGCTATTTCTAATGGAACTTCTTTTTCATCGCCGATAATGGCGGGATTGATAGCTTGTTTTTGGCAAGCAAATAGAGATGCATTGCCAATGAAGATAAAAGATGCCTTGTATCGTAGCAGTCATCGTTTTACCAATCCCAATGAATCTTTTGGCTTTGGGATTCCTAATTTTGCTATTGCACAACAAATGATTCTAAAAAATGATTCTTCGGAAAATATTTACCTTTATCCAAACCCAACTCAAGATGCCATTGTTATGGAATTCAATCATTATCTTCAAGAAACGATAAAAGTAGATTTATACAATTTTCAAGGTCTTATTTCAAGCCAAATGGAGACTATTATTCAAGGAAAGAATTTAATTAGAATGGATTTGTCCAATTATGCAAAGGGTGCTTATTTTATAAAACTTACATTTAAAGATAGAATAGTTTATAAAAAATTGATGAAGAATTAAGTAGAACTTACAGTTTTACATTTAGGATTGGAACAAAATCCATATAGATACAAACTATGCGAATCTACTTGTACGTTTAAAATCTCTTCCAGCGAACGTTTGATTTGATATAATCGAGGGTCGCAGAACTCTGTAATTTGTTTACATTTTTTGCAAATAAAATGATCATGCTGTTTGTGTCCATACGATTTTTCGTACAAGGACAAATTTTGCCCAAAATTATGTTTTATTACTAGCCCACACTCTAGAAATAAGTCCAACGAATTGTATACTGTAGCTAGGCTGATATTGCGTTCTTCTTTTTGAATAGCACGATGCAAGGTTTCGGCATCAAAATGGTCTTTTTGTTCGTAAATTTTGTAAATAATATAATACCGCTCTCCTGTTTTTCTCATGTTTTTATCTTTCATAAAATCATTGAGAATGTTATAAACTTCGGGATATTTTGAGGCGAGCTTACGAGCGTCCATTATTTATTGTTTGAGTAATTTGTATACCGTAGGTGCTTGGTCATTATCATTAATCGATAGAAAATAAATTCCTGATTCAAGATCATTTAAATTGATGTGCGCATCGGGGCTATTCCATACAAAATGAAGGACTTTTTGTCCCATTAAATCATAAAGTGCAACGGTTTTAGCCGAAATTGTATTACAATATATATCTGCAATATTATTTCTATACGATATATCAATATTTGATTTTATATTAGCTGAAATACTAGATACGGCTTTGCTTGACTTTCTATAATTAATAAGTGTATATGCTCTTCCCAAGGAATCTAAAGTAGCAGTAGCCACTTCAGGTTTTGAATTAGCGGCAAAAAAGATGTGTGATTTTAAGTTTGAAGGTATTGGAATTGGTGCTTGAGCTAACAGAGAGGAAGCTAAATCTATATCAGGAATTGGAATAGAAAAAGCACCAAACTTTATTTTACCTTTTGGATACACTCCTATTTTAAAGTTTAGATCTCTATAGACTCTCAAACAATTTACATTAGACTCTAGTGGTGTTGTAATCTTACCGTATGCATCAGCCGATAATTTAGATGTGATAGTTAACCTAAGTTCTATAGAATCAATTGTAGCTGTAGCCCCTGCAGGCAATGTACTTCCGAGTAGTGTATTGATCAATGAATCGGGAATTAAACTCCCAGGCAAATAAAAACTCCCATTATCGGTAGAAGTATTTACGGGCATATTGTAGTATAACGGCGCTGTTAAATATTTTAGATTTCCCTTCATCGTAAAACTCAAAGGAAGTCCACCAGCATTGATCGAAAGTCCTCTTACTAGCAAATCGTTTTGTGTTTTTTCTAAATAAATAGTTCCCAATCCATTGCCCAAACTAGTCTTCATGTTGGCATTAGGAAAAGCAGTATTATTTATGACTGATTCATATCGAATGGGGGTTTGGATAGTAGATGAGGCACTTGTAAAATCAAAATTTTGATCACCTGCAGGAGCTACTATTGCGCTATTGTTATTGGCAGATAATACAGTATCTGTCTGCCCTGAAATAGGCAATTGATAATTTTCAAAACGAATTTGACCCGAAATATTGAATACAGAAATTAATAAAAATACTAAAGCAACTATTTGTTTCATCTATATATAATTTGGAACAAATATACAAGAATTAAATTTGAATTAGTACTTTTTTGATTTTATCTCTCAAATTAGAGGTTCCTTTTACCAATGGTAAACGAACGGTATCGGTACATAAATTTTGAAGGCTCATAGCGGATTTTATACCTACGGGATTGCCTTCTTCAAAAATCAAATCTATTATATCTAAAAGCTTCAATTGAGTTTCACGAGCTATTTCAAATTCATTTTTCAAACAATGTTGAATCATTTTTGAAAATTCATCTGGCAAAAGATTCCCAATAACAGAAATACAACCTTGCACGCCAATAGCCATTTGTGACACAACCAAATTATCGTCGCCGCTCAATACAATAAAGTCTTTTGGCTTATTTTTCACCAATTTCATACATTGATCCAAACTACCACTAGCTTCTTTTACGGCTACAATATTATCTATTTCTCTAGCCAATTTCAATGTAGTTTCGGGAAGCATATTGGAAGAGGTTCTTCCTGGAACATTATACAATATAATAGGAAGAGGACTCGATTTGGCAATAGTTTTATAATGCTGAAAAATACCTTCTTGACTAGGTTTATTATAATAAGGACTTGCAGATAAAATATAACTATATCCAGCTAGGTCATAACTTTTTAGATCTTCACAAATTTCGTAGGTGTTATTTCCACCAAAACCTGCTACCAACGTAATTGATCCTTTTGTGTGTTCTGCTACAAATTTTAATACTTCTTGTTTTTCTTCACGGTTCAAAGTAGGTGTTTCACCCGTAGTACCCAATACCACAAGGTAATTGACGCCCCCTTTAATACATTTGTTTACAATTTTTCCTAAAGCTTCGAAATCAACTTTTTCCGATTTGTCAAATGGTGTAATTAAGGCCACACCCAACCCAATTAAATCGTGATTCATTTATATTTAAATTATTTTGTTTTTACTTGTATTAGAAAATCTGATAACGCTTTTATTACATTTTTAGTATTCAAATCTTTTTTTATCCCTACCATTACATCAAACAATTCTATAGGATGATTTTCAAAAGCACCTATTCTCAATTTTGCATTTGTATTTGCAAAAATTGCATTCAAAGGAGAATTTTCTTCATTATATATGCCAAAAATAATATCTAAATTTCCTTTTGCAAAAAGAAAAACCTGATGTTTTGTAGGATATCCATACCAATTTAAATCTTTATTAGTTATCAAAAAAAACTCTTCCTTTTTTTCATTTGTTTTTATAAATCCAAATATCTCAACTTCTTTCCCTGCATTTTTTAATGTATTTTTAAAATCATGTATGATATTTATATCATTAAAATTTGTAGCATCAAATACAATACCTATTTTCTTTGCATCATTTAGATTGACAATTTCTCTAATTGAGTTGTTATTTGACAAATCATTAGAAATTCGATTATTAAAAAAAAACTTTTTTATTTTATTCCACATGTGCCTATAATTCTATGGCAGTACTCATTTTATTATATTTTTCTATTCTTGCTAAAATTCTCTTTTCAGGAGTTTCTTTTTCAAGAGTAGCAATATTTTCTAAAATATGTTTTTTTAAAATTTGTGCCATTTCTTCGGGCTGATAATGAGCCCCTCCAGCGGGTTCGGGAATAATTTCATCAATAATTCCATTCTTCAAATTATCCTCTGGTGTCAATTTCAATGCTTCCGCAGCACGTTCTTTGTGCTCCCAGCTTCGCCATAAAATACTACTACAAGACTCTGGAGATATTACGGTAAACCAAGTATTTTGGAGCATAAAAGTTTTATCGCCCACTCCTATCCCCAAAGCACCACCCGACGCTCCTTCGCCTATGACATAGCATAAAACGGGCACTTTCAATTTTGCCATTTCAAATAAATTTCTTGCAATAGCTTCTGCTTGTCCTCTATCTTCCGCTTCAATTCCTGGGAAAGCTCCTGGAGTATCAATAAAAGTAACTACAGGAATATCAAACTTTTCTGCCATTTTCATCATACGAAGTGCTTTTCTATAGCCTTCGGGATTGGGCATTCCAAAGTTTCGATACTGACGCATTTTGGTATTCACACCTTTCTGATGCCCAATAATCATAACAGATTTTCCATCAATTTTGGCCATATAACATACGATTGCTTTGTCGTCTTTTACATTTCTATCGCCGTGTAATTCTATCAAACTGTCCGCAATTTTATCAGCATAAAACACGGTGTAAGGTCTATTGGGATGTCTTGACAATTGAACTTTTTGCCAAGTAGTTAATTCTTTTGTCAACCTAATTTTCTCTTCTTCCAACTGTTGTTCCAAAATTTTAATTTTGTCAACCATAGAAATTTGAGTTTTCTTCTCCATTGCTATCAACTCCTCAATTTGGTCATTTATAGCCTTAATGGGCATTTCAAAATCAAGATATTGAATAGGCATACTCTCGTTGCTCTTTTCCATAAGATTATTTTTAGGGATTGCAAAGTTAAGAAATTATTGTCAAGTAAGATAGATAATTTTATTTCAAAAAAAACAATTGTAAGTAATAAAAGTTACATATCAATGTTTTAAAAACACTACTTTTGTTTAAAAAAATAAAGTATGAATTGTTGTATAACAGTATGTGATAAACCATTGGATGAAAATTTTTGGGATGGGCAATGGAAAAGTAACACAATAGGCTGGGATATAGGATTTGTAAGTCCTCCAATCGCTTCGCTAATTGATAAGATTGAAAATAAAAACGCATCTATCCTAATTCCAGGCTGCGGTTCGGGATACGAAGCAGAATATTTGCTATCAAAAGGCTTTACAAATATTTCATTAATAGATATTTCCGAATCGGCTTGTAATATTTTGAAAAAAAAATTTAACAATCATTCCAATATTTCCATTATACACGGTGATTTTTTCAAACTAGATTTGCATTTTGACATTATCATTGAACAAACATTTTTTTGTGCCATTCCTCCCCAATGGCGTACAAAATATTTATGGAAAATGCATCAACTATTGAACAAAAATGGTATTTTAATGGGATTATTGTTCAATAGAACGTTTGAAGCAGGACCTCCTTTTGGTGGGAATGAGGAAGAATATAGAAATTTGTTTCAAATGGCCTTTGAATTTGAACTTTTTACGCCCGCTATCGATAGTATAGAGCCTAGAAAAAATAGTGAACTTCAATTTTTATTCAGAAAAAATGAGGTTTCATTAAAAAGATATGAGTTTTTGGGAATTACCTGCAATGGATGTAGAACGGAAATTGAAGAAAAAATAAAAGAAATTCCAGAAGTATTAAATGCAACGATCAACAGTGATTTTTTGGAAATAATAGTAGTTTCAAGCCATGAAATTCCATTGAATTTATTAAATCAAAAAATTTCTTATGAAGCTAAATATAAAATTCAAGAATTTATTGTATAGCAATTCGCTTAAAATTATCCACAATAATTGAGGTAGCAATTGATGCATTCAAAGACTCGGCATTTCCAAAAGAAGGAATGGTAATTTTCTTGTTAATTAATTGAAAAAGGGAAGGATGTATTCCGTGGGATTCACTTCCAATTACAAGCAATGAATTATGTGTAAAAGGTTCTTTGTAAATAGAATTTCCTTCTAAATATGCACCATAAATATTAGAAAAAGAGTTTTTGGCAATAAATCTTTCGAGAGTATCAAAATAAGGTTGAACTCTAAAAATAGACCCCATAGTAGCCTGCACCACTTTTGGGCTATACCATTCTACGCAATTTGGAGATAATACAATACTTTTAATTCCATACCATTCGGCAGTTCTAATAATAGTCCCTAAATTACCTGGATCTTTTATTTCATCCAGATATAGTGTGAGCCATTCTTTTTTAAAAGCATCAATTTTTGGAAAATTTACTACAGCCAATACATCCGACGGAGTCTTTAACGTAGACATTTGCTCCATTTGTTTTGACGTGACCTCTATTACATTCTGATTATGGACGTCATTGGTATCAATCCATTTTTTCAACGCAAAAATTTCTTTAATCTTAAAACTATTTTGGGAGAGTAATTCTGCCACAATTTTTGAGCCTTCACAAAGAAATAGTTTATTTTCTTCTCTATTTTTTTTAAGATGTAGACTTTTAATAAATTTTATTTGTAAATTTGTGCCCAAGATTTTAAAAATTTGAACACAAAAATACATATTTTTTTTTTGACAGCCATTTCGATTGCACTCACACAATCTTGTAGCGTATCAAAACACATAGCGGCAAACCAAAGTTTACTTAAGACAAATAACGTAATTGTAAAAGGAGTCGAAAAAGATTTGATAAATGATTTTTTTTATAAAGATGATTTATTGGCGATTCCAGTTCAAAAACCGAATAAAAGAATTCTTAATTTTTGGCCTTTATCATTGAATATTTGGTCCTTTTATTCCAATAAAAAAGTAACTAAATTCACTCAATTTATGAAGACAAAAGTAGGTTCTGAACCTATTATTTTTGATTCCAGTAAATTAAGCCAAAGTATAAATCGATTTCAAAATTATTATTCCAACATAGGACATTTTAACAATACAGTAGAAGCCAAAGTTACTACAAAAAACAAAATGACAATCATTGATTTTATATTAGAACCCAAAAAACCATTTAGCTACAGGAATATACATTATGAAAACTCAACTGATATTGAAAAAATTATCTTTGAGTCAAAAGAAAACTCTTACATCGTTAAAAACGAGATTTTTAATATCGAAAATTTAAAATTAGAACGGCAACGAATCTCAGATTTATTGAATAATAAAGGATATTATTTTTTCAACAAAGAATATGTCATATTCAAAATTGACACTTTTCATGAAACCAATCAATTAGATATTTATGTAAAAATTCAAAAAGAATCTGATACTTCTGACTTCAAAAAATATACTTTAGATTCTATTTATGTATTAATACTTGAAAATGAAAATGAAAAAATTTCTAATGAAAATATAAAAAAAATAAGAAATTTTACTTTTATTCAGCCAAAAAAAAGTCTCTATAATGAGGGATTTTTGTCATTATTTTTTGATTTAAATAAGGACACATTATATTCTAAAGAAAATGCAACAAGAACGTTGCAAAAATTAACAGACTTGAATAATTTTAAATTAATCAATTCAAATTTTTCACTAAACCCTTCTAAATCAAATCATTTAAATGCTCTATATTCATTAAGTCCTTTTAAAAAACAATTTTTTTCAACCGGATTTTATGCCTATAATAGTTCTCAAGGACTTTTGGGAAATTCAATTTCTCTAATTTATAACAATAGAAATCTTACAAAACGTGCAGATCGTTTAAATATATCAATTTCTGGAGGATTGGAACTCAATTTTTCTTTAGACGAAAGTGCTATAAGCAATAATCAAGGTATTATTTCAAGAAGTGATGTGTCTTTGACTACAAATTATACTATAGATAAATTAATGATTCCTTTTTATGTAAATAAAGATAAACTGTATACGTATAAAACCAATTTTTTATCAAAATATACCTATGAAAAAAGAATCAACTATTATGATTTACACAACATGACGCTAAGTTTTGGATACGAATGGTCAAAAAATCCAAAAATAAGACATTTTTATAATCCAATTGCTTTAAGCTATATATACTTACCTCCTGGATCAATTGACATTCTATTTGCTACGATTCTAGAGCAAAGTCCATATCTTAGAGCTTCATTTGATGATGCTTTAATTTTAGGATCTAATTATCAATTTTCTTATTTTTCAACTTCAAAAAACAAAAAAAACAACCTAGGATATAAATTCAATGCCGAAACTGCAGGAAATTTTCCTTATTTAGCTCATAAAATCTTTGGGAAAGAAAAAGATGATATTATTAATTTCAATGACGTTATTCTTAGTCAATTTATAAAATTCACTTCGGAACTGGTATATTCTCACAAATTCAATAAACAATCAGCTATTCACTCTAGAATAAAAATGGGTGCTGCTTTTTCTTATGGAAACTCACCATTATTACCATATATAAAACAATTCTTTTTAGGTGGTCCATATAGCATTAGGGCTTTTCCATTAAGACAAATTGGTCCTGGTACATATGATGTTACAACACAAAAAATTAAAGATCAAACGGGGAATGTACTTTTAGAAGGCAATTTGGAATATCGATTTAATATTATAAAAATGTTCAAAGGAGCATTGTTTACCGATATGGGAAATATCTGGCTTACAAAAAATGAATATAATATTGACGATCAAAAAAATTTCCAAATTGGTGAATTTTACAAACAATTATATATAGGGGGTGGATTTGGATTACGATTTGATTTTGATTATTTTGCTATCAGAATGGATTTGGGATTTCCAATAAGAGTACCTTATAAAGATGGAAGCGAATCGTGGGTAATCAAAGAAGCAAAACCTTTCAATGCCGATTGGCAACGGCAAAATTTAGTATTTAACATAGCAGTAGGCTATCCATTTTAGCAAAAAAAAATCCCTTGAAGAAATCAAGGGATTTGAAAAAAATATAACTTTTAATTTTAGTGATGATGACCACCCAAACCATGTGCATGTCCATGAGCCAATTCATCCTCAGAAGCTTCTCTAATATCTAAAACTGTTACTTCGAAATTCAATTCTTTATTTGCCAAAGGATGATTAAAATCAATTGTAACCATACCTTCATTAATACTAACTACTTTTCCATTAAATTGATTACCATCTTGATCTTGTAAAGGAATAAATTCTCCTACTTTAACAATTTCTTCATCAAAAGCTCCTGTCTCGGGATGTAAAAAGTTTTCGGCAGGAATAGCTACAATATCTTCTTGATTTGAAAGACCATATCCATTTTCCGCATCAATTTTAAAAGATACTACTTCTCCTACTCTTTTTCCTAACAAATTAGATTCAAATTGAGGCAATAATTGTCCAGCTCCCATTAAAAACGTTAAAGGAGCTTCAGGAGTAGATTGATCCACCATTACCATTGCACCATTTTCTTCGATTTGCAATTTATATTGCACACTACAAACCATTTGATTTTTTAATTTTTTTATTTTATTTTATATATTTTTTAATTTTGCAAATGTACGAATAATCTATCTATTGTTTTTTTTTATTGCAACATCACATTATTTACACTATATTTGTACAGTTTTTTATGAAATTAACAAAATATATCTATTTCCTATTTAGTACTTTTTGTGTTCCTTTGATGGCACACAATCCTTCAGGATTGGAATTTATTGAAAATAAAGGACAGTGGGAAAAAAATATACTTTTCAAGGCGGATATAAAAGGTGGTGCTATGTTCCTTGAAAAAGATAAAATGACTTTTAGCATTCATGAAACTAGAAAAACTCACGTAAATAATCCTGACCCAATCAATAAGCTATATAAATCTCATGCGTTTAACATGACTTTTTTGAACATAAATCCATATGTCAAGATAACCCCAAACCATTCTTTATCAAATTATTACAATTACTTCATAGGGAATGACACCAGTAAATGGCGAGGACATTGTAACGCATATAGCGAAATATATTACTCAAACATTTATCAAAACATTGATTTGAAAATTGCTTCTTTTCAAGGCCGTCCAAAATATAGTTTTTTTCTTAAAAAAGGAGCCCGATTAACGGATATACAAATTGAATATAATGGCTTAGAATCTATTGAAAAAGACAATGCAGGAAATATTTTATCTAAAACATCACTAAGTTATAGCACCGATTTGAAACCATTGAGTTATATAATTTCAAAAGAAAACAAAACGTTAATTCCTTCACAATTTAAACTTGATAAAAATACCGTTTCATTTGAATTAGAAAGCTATAGACTTAAAGAAGATGAGATGATTGAAATCGATCCTGAAATTATTTTTAGTACTTATAGTGGTTCTACCGCAGATAATTTTGGGGCAACTGCTACATACGATTATTTTGGGAATCTATATGGTTCTGGATTAGTATTTGGGACAGGATACCCCACTACACTTGGTGCTTTTCAAAGTACTTTTGCGGGACAAACAGATATCGCTATTACTAAATTTAATGCAAATGGTTCAGCAAGAATATATTCAACATATATTGGTGGTAATAGTTATGATGTACCACACAGCTTGGTTGTAGATCAGAACAATCGCTTGATTTTGCTTGGTACCACCAGCTCTTCAAACTATCCTACTACTTCTAATGCATATGACAAAGTATTTCATGGCGGAGATTCATTAAACATGAGGGTGTATAATTTCTTTTTTGGATTAGGTATAGAATACCCAAATGGAGCAGACATTGTGGTTACAAAATTTAATGCAAGTGGAGGCGGATTAATTGGATCTACCTATTTTGGAGGAAATGGGACAGATGGTGTAGGAACAGCAGCATCTCTTATTGTAAATTATGGAGACTGCCTTCGAGGAGAAATTTTAGTTGACTCTAATGATTATGTATACATTGCTACTACTTCCAATTCCAAAGACTTGCCATTTCTAAGCAAGTCATTATATAAATCTAATGCGGGTGGTTTTGATGGAATTATTGCTAAATTTAATACAAATTTATCTAACTTACTTTCTTTTACTCATGTTGGTGGCACAGGAGATGATGCTTTGTATGACATGGCTTTTGACAACAACAATAATATAGTTGCTGCAGGCGGTTCCAATTCATCAAATTTCCCAACAACAACAGGAGCTTTTGCGACTACAAATATGGGAGGAGTAGATGGAATTGTAACTTCGTTTGACAATAATTTATCACTCTTAAAATTTTCAGGATATTACGGAACAACTGGATACGACCAAATCTACTTTGTAGAACTAAACAATAATGACGAAATTCATGTTTTTGGACAATCTGATATTAAGACAGGTAATTTTTACATGTCTAATGCACTCTTTGGTCAAGCAAACAGTGGACAATTTATATCTATATTCAACCCTACATATACATCTAGAATTCGATCAACCATGTTTGGAGATAATGATAGCATGCCCGATATCTCACCTACTGCGTTCTTAGTAGATTATTGTGATAAAATTTTTATTACTGGATGGGGAAGTAATCTTGGAGGATTTAATACTTATAGATTATCTGTCTCAGGACTTCCCGTTACTTCCAATGCCTTTCAAAGTTCTACACTAGGCAATGGATTTTATATGATGATTCTTGAAGGAAATCTAAGTCAATTATTCTATGGATCATTTTTTGGAGGTACTACAGCATTATCTGACGAACATGTAGATGGCGGAACAAGCCGTTTTGATAAAAATGGTATTATATATCATGCTGTTTGTGCTGGATGTGGCGGGCAAGATAATTTCCCAATATATCCAAATGCAAGTTCAGTAGTTTCGGGAACAAATCCAAGTCCTAATTGTAATCTTGGGGTTTTAAAATTTGACTTTGGCCTTCCTGTAAATGCTAATTTTTCATCTTCAACCAATTGTGCCCCAGGCAATATTCAATTTAACGATTTAAGTCATACCGTTGGCAACAATGTAACTTATAAATGGGACTTTGGCAATGGGAACTCTTCCACACTTAAAAATCCTATCGCTTTTTATAACACGCCAGGAATCTACAATGTTCAATTGATAGTCACAGACCCTTTATCGTGTAATATTACTGATACAATTGTCAAACCTGTATTGGTACTTGGATATTCATCCACAACATTACCAGACAAATCCGTATGTGCTGGAAATTCTGTAAGAATTGGCTTTCCCAATGTATCCGATCCTACAATAACTATAAATTGGACACCATCTAACACCATTGATGACCCAAGCATTTTGGCGCCTTATGCCAACCCAACAGTTACAACTACTTATAAAGCAATAGTAACAAAAGGTAGCTGTATAGACACTTTTTTCCAAAAAGTAGCTATTTCAAAAGATCTAATCAAAACACTAGCGGATTCAATTATATGCCCCAATGATACAGTGACCATACAAACTACCAATTTTAAAGGTGCTAGCTATTCTTGGACTCCATCTTCCTTGATAATAAAAGACACAGGATATAAGGTTGTTGCAAAATTACCATCAAGTTCCATGATATCAGTGAAAGTAATCGATACCAATAGTTGTGAATATAACGATTCTATTTTTATCAATACTTTTGACAAAAATACATTTTTTATCAAGAATAAAGACACTTTGAATTGTAGATTCGATAGCTTAGCGATAGAAACAAGTTATCTTCCTGACCTTCAATATAATTGGACGCCTTCCTCTCCTATTGCAAGTGGGCAAGGTTCAAATAAAATCAAAGGCTTTATCAATTCCAATACATTATTTGTAGTAACTGCATCATTGGCTAGAGGCTGTAGTATTTCGGATAGTTTATTTATAAAAAAAGATTCAAATTTTGTAAAACTTACTGCAAATCCTATTGTGTGTCGCCTGGATACTTTTACCATAAAAGCTACCTCTAATCCAAATTATAAATACACATGGACCCCAAATAATTGGATAGAAAACAAAGACTCTATTGTAAAATATATCTTATTGGACAAAGTCCAATATCGATGTGATATTTCTGTAAATCCTTCCAATAAATGCAACTATTTTGATACTATAACCGTAGATTATAATAGATCATTAGAAGATCTTGAAGCTATTGCCAATCCTACTAGGATAGAATATGGCGATTCCTCTAGATTAGAGGCAAAAACACAAAATGGTATTGATTTTATATGGACACCAAAAGAAACTCTTGATAAATATCTTGTTCCAAGTCCTTGGGCAAAACCAAAAGTTAGCACAATATATGAAGTTACTGTTAAAGACAGAAATGGATGTAAAAAAACTGATACAGCAGAAGTAGAAGTTTATTTTGAAGTATGTGACGACCCAGAAGTATACGTACCCAACGCTTTTACCCCAAATAGTGATGGTAAAAATGATGCAATCTATGTTCGAGGAAATAATATTATTAAGTTGTATTTTGCTATTTATGATCGTTGGGGACAGCTTATATTTGAAACCAATACACAAAAAAAAGGATGGGATGGTACATATAAAGGCATTCTTCTAGAACCTTCGGTATATGCTTATTATTTGGATGTAATATGTATTGGTGGTGCGCAATTGAAAAAATCTGGGAATATTACGCTTTTAAAATAATTAAGCATGCATCTCAAAAATCGGTTTTTTAACTTAATTATATTATTGATTTTTGTCAATTCCAGTATTATTTTAGCTCAAGATTTACATTTTTCACAATTTAATAGAACGCCTTTATTCTTAAATCCTGCGCTTTCTGGCGCATTTGAAGGACAAATCCGTGTAATGGCAAATTTCAGGAATCAATGGCAAGCTATACCAGTGCCATATAACTCAATAAGCTTGAGTGCCGATTATAACTTAACCTTCGAAACCTCACGCGATCGTTTTGGTTTTGGGGTACAACTAATTACTGATAGGGCTGGCGATGGAAAATTTACTACTACTATGGCTTCTTTTAGCCCTGCTTATCATTATACTTTTGGTTCAAGAAACCCTACTTCACTCAGTATAGGAGCACAAGTTAACTATACACAGCGAAGCTACGATCCCAATCAGCTTCGATTTGATAATCAATTCAATGGAGACTATTTCGATCCCAGTATTCCTATCAATGAACAATTTGACCGCACTCAATTGAGTTTTTTTGATTTTGGAATAGGTATCAATTATAATCAAATTTTTAGAGAAGATCAAATATTCAATTTTGGAGTTTCTATTCAGCATTTAAACCAAACCCATCAAAATTTTCTGAATAAAGCATCCAATACATTGTTACAACGAAAATTCAATGTATATGCAAGCTCCGATTTTGTAGTATGGAAAAATATTGCCTTGATGCCAATTGGATTTTATCAATGGCAAGATGATAAATATGAATTAATTATGGGATTAGGCGTAAAAATAGACCTAGTAAAAGGCAGTGACGAAGAAAAATATAGTATGACATTAGGTTTGAGCAACCGTATAGGAGATTCGTGGATTCCATGGTTTCATTATGAAAAAAATGTTTTCACGGCTCAACTAAGCTATGACTTCAATGTATCTCCACTAAGAATTGCTTCGGCAAGCTATGGTGGGCTTGAATTGTCACTTGGATATTTATTTAAGTCAAAAAATCAACCTATAAAAGGCGAACCAAATTTCTGTCCTTATATTTGGTATTAAACGTTTTTAAAATGTCCCAAATTTCCAATACGCCTTCCCCACCTTATTATGCTGTAATTTTCACTTCCATACGCACAGATATTGAGCACGAAGAATATACAAGGATGGCTAACGAAATGGAAAATGCTGTAAAATCGGCAAATGGATATTTGGGTATGGAATCGGCAAGGGATAAAATTGGAATTACCGTTTCGTATTGGAAAGATTTAGAAAGTATCAGAGCTTGGAAAGCGCATCAAACACACTTAGAAGCACAACAGCTTGGAAAATCCAAATGGTATAGTGCATATAAAACTCGAATATGTAAGGTAGAAAGGGATTATGAAATGTGAAAACAACCACTACAACCTCCCCAATATCGTTTCAATTGCCTGTTTTACAGCCTTTTGAGGATTTTCGGAGAATTTACCTAACGCACGATTGGCTATAATTACATTGACTGATAAGGCTTTATGCCCCAACAAATTGGCTAAGCCATAAATTCCTGACGTTTCCATCTCAAAATTGGTGATTTCACCCAATGAAGATTGAAATTTTGCCATTTTGTCGTTATAATTCGCTACTTTGGGGATGGCACGCACTTGACGTCCTTGTGGCGCATAAAAGCCCGTATTGGTGAGTTTAATACCTTATACAAATTCGGGAAATAAATCCCATAGCCCGTGCGATCCCTCAGCCGTGTATGGCTCAA
>CAZUUI010000002.1:0-4687 GCA_964622955.1 uncultured Chitinophagaceae bacterium
TTATCATCATCCAAATCTATGGAATTGATAATACCGTCGCCATCCGAATCGAGGTTGGCTTGAGCGTTGAGACTAAAATTTAGTACAAAAAATGAGTACGATAGAACTCCTAATTTGGCAATAACATTGTAAGTTAATTTCATAAATTGTTGATTTTTAACAATGTATAAATTTTGCAACCTATCACATTGTATAGTAATTAACAAAATTTAAACAAATTCTGTGCCAAAAATACTTCTTTTTGTAAATATATTTTAACAAATTTTATGAATATGTGTTTTTTATTGATAAAAGTTATTATTTAATACATAAATTAAGTGAGAATTCTTGTATTCTGTATCTTTTTTAATACTAATTTCAAATTAATTGTTAATAAAAAAATATTAACTAATCTTGCTCCAACGTTTCGCTTCTTTTTTGATGCGTTCAAGCACAAATTTTAGGTATTTGTACTTTTCCAATTGAAGGGTTGGATCTTCTTGGACAATTTCTTGAGAAATTCGTTGCGCCAAGGACAAAATTTCACCATCTTCGGCTATACTGGCTAGTTTTAATTGAATATCGCCACTCTGTCGAGTGCCTGAAATATCGCCGGGTCCACGCATTTTTAAATCCGCTTCGGCTATCACAAATCCATCGCTGGAATCGGTCATAATTTGCATTCGTTTTCTACCGTCCAGATTGAGGTTGAAATCGGTAAGTAGAAAACAAAAAGATTGGTCGCCTCCACGTCCTACTCTACCCCGTAACTGATGCAATTGGGACAAGCCAAAACGCTCCGCATTTACAATGACCATTACCGTTGCATTGGAAACATTTACACCTACTTCTATCACGGTAGTGGCTACTAAAATTTGAGTTTTTCCAGCAGCAAAAAGTGCCATTTGCTCATTTTTTTCATCATTTTTCATCTTGCCGTGTAACATACCCGCATTATATTGAGGCTCAGGAAATTCTCGTTTTATTTCTTCAAATCCATCTACAAGATTTTTCAAATCAATTTTTTCGCTTTCTTCTATCAAGGGAAAAACCATATAGACTTGGTATCCTTTGGCTATTTCTTCTTTTAAAAAATGGAAAAGTTGCGCTTTTTTATTAAAAAATACATGCTTGGTAGCAATGGGTTTTCGACCTGGTGGCAATTGATCGATTACAGAATAATCCAAATCGCCATAAAGCGTCATAGCTAGTGTTCGAGGAATAGGTGTAGCGGTCATAACTAATACATGTGGAGGCAATTCATTTTTTGCCCATAATTGCGCACGCTGTGCTACGCCAAAACGATGCTGTTCGTCGATTACAACCAATCCCAAATTTTTGAAAACCACAGTAGGTTCTAT
This sequence comes from uncultured Chitinophagaceae bacterium, assembly GCA_964622955.1. Lineage (GTDB taxonomy): Bacteria > Bacteroidota > Bacteroidia > Chitinophagales > JADJOU01 > CHPMRC01. The sequence goes on from CAZUUI010000002.1 coordinate 1,341, forward strand.
CAAGGCATGCGTGCCTATCAATATATCGATTTTTCCGTGAAGCAAATCGTCCAAAAGTCCTTTTTTATTCTTGGCGGTAGTGCTACCTGTAAGCAAAACTACATTCAAATTCAAGGGCTTCAACAACTCCGAAATACCTTCAAAATGTTGTTTTGACAAGATTTCGGTTGGCGCCATCAAGCAAGCTTGAAAACCATTATTGATAGCCATAAGCATAGACATCAATGCCACAATGGTCTTTCCACTGCCTACATCGCCCTGAATGAGCCTATTCATCTGTCTTCCCGATACCACATCGCGCCGCACATCTTTGAGGACTCGCTTTTGAGCATCGGTAAGTTGGAATGGTAAATATTGATTGTAAAAGGTATTGAAAACCGTGTCAATTTTTTCTAAAACAAAGCCTCTTTGAGCTGTTTTTCGAGTATGAAGGCTTTGCTGAAGTTGGATTTGAATTTGGAAAAATTCTTCAAATTTAATTCTACGCTGCGCCTGAGCTATTTCCTGTAAATTTTTTGGGAAATGAATCTGAAAAATCGAAATAGGATAAGGCTTTAGATTTTCTTTTTCCAAAATTTCCGAAGGAAGATATTCAAAAAGCTGCCCTTTGTCCAACCATTGAAAAACATATTTGATGAGTTTGCTCACGCCATTGCTGTCCAATCCTTTCTTTTTCATAGATTCCGATGTATTATACACCGGTTGAAATCCAGAAATATCCACTGTCGAAAGGTCGTCTATTTGTTTAATTTCGGGATGCGTAATACTAAAATTTCGACCAAATTTTTGAGGTTTGCCAAAAATCAAATACTTTTTGCCCGCCAATAGATTTTTTCGATGCCATTCAATTCCTTGAAACCAAACCAATTGCATTTCGCCGCTGGGATCTTCAAAATTTGCAACTAAGCGCTTTTTGGGACCTTCACCTTCAATACGGATATCTTCAATTTTTCCATAGAGTTGGATAAAAGCCACCTGCTCTGTCACTTCACGGATTTGATAAATTTTTGATTTATCAATATATCGAAAAGGGTAATGGGAAATGAGGTCTTTCACAAAAAAAACACCCAGATTTTTTTTGAGCAAATCGGCTTTGAGAGGCAAAATACCCGGAATGTGTTCAACGGGAGTGTTTAGCTGAATACCCATAAGACAAAAGTAGGTAAAATTTGAACGAATCCAATAAAAAAATTACTGAATATAGGTGTTGAGCTGAAATTTAGCGACATCGCTTGAATCCGAATCCACAGGATTTAATTTCAAAAGGGCTTTGAAACGAGTTGTTTTTTTACAAACTTCCGAAAAAGTAAGACTATCCGAAATATGAACAAAAGACTTTACTTTTGCTACCTTTTCGGCATCTAATCGCGCACTTGTCCACATTTCTTTTTGTACTTCTAAATTCAAATTTTCATATTCCGAAATCAATTCAATTTGAATACGCTTGCTCGAATCACAAGTAAAAATATACTCTTTTACATTTCCATATCCTACCGCTCCATTGTATTGATAGGTAGGCGTACCTGCGCTTGACTGCATCATAGCTTCCACATCGGCTACCGAAAGTTCTTTGGGCGCATTACTATCTATTATTTGTACAACGGGTGCTATTTCAGCCTCCTTATTTTTCGGTTCTTCACACGAAATTAAAACAAAGAAAAAAAATAATAAGGCTAGTACATTTCTCATAATTTAGTTTATGTTTTTATACAATTTGATATATTTCCTTCAAATTTCTTCCGTATCCGTCATAGTCGAGTCCGTAACCAACTATAAATTTATTAGGAATTTCAAATCCTACATAATCCAATGTATAACTATGCTCAAACGCTTCGGGCTTGTACAAAAGGGTTGTAAGTGCCAATGAAGCCGGGTTCATTTTTTCTAATGCTTCCTTGATATAATGAAGTGTATGTCCCGTATCTACTATATCTTCTATCACAATTACATCGCGTCCTTCTATACTTTTGCTCAGGCCTATCATTTCTCTTACCATACCTGTAGAAGAAGTACCTTCGTATGAACTTACTTTCATAAATTCTATTTCACAATCCAGTCTTATATTTTTGACCAAATCCGATGCAAACATAAAAGAGCCATTGAGAATAGCAATAAAAAAAGGATTCTTGTCTTTATAATCGCGTTCTATTTTTTTTGAAACCTCAAAAACCCTGCTTTCTATTTCTTTGTCGGACAAAAAAGGTTTGAATGTCTTATCTAATATTTTTACTTCCATTGAGTTTGGCGTATGCTTAATTTTTTTTAATTAACTAATTGGATTGAGCGCTATGCTATATATTTTGTATGAATTGATATCGCGTTCGTAGAAAAATTTATCTAAAATTCCATAGATATTCTTGGCTCTAAAATAAGAAGTATGCAATTTATTTTCGCCTACTTTTACCCATTGAATAGTATAGCTATCCTCGTTTTGATAATGTTTTTCTACATATTCGAGCATTTTGCTCAAAGCCTCATTTTTATCAATAGCTTTGAGTGAATGAAACAAAAAAGATTGCTGGTGATGGGGATTAATTGTAATCAAATCAAGGGTAGTAATACCATCGATTTGACGGAAATTGAAAATCAATTGATTTTCCTTCAATCCCAAATAATTCGCAATTTTTTGTTCTATGCTCATCGATTACATTTTTGTAATTATCTCGTCTACAATACCGTATTCGATGGCTTCTTTGGCGTCCATCCAATAATCTCTATCAAAATCTTTCAAAATTTTATCTACGGGTTGCCCACAATTATCGGCCAAAATTTTTGCAAGCAATGCACGAGTTTTTACGATTTGCTTAGCCGTAATTTCTAGTTCAATAGCCTGTCCTTGCACACCACCAATAGAAGGCTGGTGAATCATCACTCGGCCATTTTCAAATATTTTTCGTTTGCCTTTGGTCCCGTGGCTTAGAATCATACTGCCCATAGACGCCGCCAATCCCATACAAATCGTATTAACTGGAGATTCTATCATTTTCATAATGTCCAATAAGGCCAAACCTGCTGTAACACTACCGCCTGGACTACTCAAAAACAAGTCAATTTCTTTGCCCGGCTCGTGAGCATCCAAGAAAAGGATTTTTCCAATAACCTTTTCCATACTTTTGTCGTCTACAGGTCCCCAGAAATACACTCTACGTTGTTTCAAGTATATTTCTTCCATTCTTTTGGACATCATAGAACCGCCTTCTTTCTCTTCTTTTGCTTCTTTTTCGTCTTCGTTATTAAAAAACGTATATTGATTTATCATTATGTAGTTTTTTTGTTTAAGAATTTTATTTTTCTAAAAGTTGCAAATTTACTTCAATTATTATTTATTGAGCTTTAAAAAAATATAA
>CAZUUI010000002.1:4787-11858 GCA_964622955.1 uncultured Chitinophagaceae bacterium
AAGCTTCCCGCTACAAAAGAAGAACTTGGAAAACTTTTATTCTTTGAAAAAAAATTATCGCGCGACAATTCTATCAGTTGCGCTTCGTGTCATATTCCCGAATATGCATTTTCGGATACGGTAGCCTTCAGTAGTGGTGTGGGCGGAAGAAAAGGCAAACGAAATACCCCTTCGGCTATGAATATGGCTTCTCGCGAAATTTTCTTTTTTGATGGACGAGCGGCTACATTGGAAATTCAGGCTACATTTCCCATTCAAGACCACAATGAAATGGACATCAATATAGACAAAGCCGTTTCAAAAATTGCTCTCGATAAATTTTACCAAAAAGCATTCAAAAAAATTTATAAAAAAAACCCTAACAAAACGAACATCCTCAGTGCCATAGCTGACTATGAACGCAGCCTAGAGAGTTCGAGTCCTTTTGACGATTATATGAATGGCGACCAAAATGCCATTAGCGAATCGGCAAAACGGGGACACAAAGTATTTATGAATCCAAAAAATAAATGCTTTGATTGTCATTTTACACCAGATTTTACAGGCGATGAATTTAGAAATATTGGATTGTTCAACGGGAAAGAGCTCAACGATAGCGGACGCTATTTAATCACCAAAAACAAAAATGATATAGGAAAATTTAAAGTACCGGGACTAAGGAATATAGCCGTTACGGGTCCTTATATGCACAACGGAATGTTTAAGACCTTGCTAGAAGTAATTGCATACTACAACAATCCAATAGCTAAGATACCTAACGCCATCAATACGGATACGCTTTTGCACAAGCCCCTTTTGATGTCGGATAACGAAATGATAGATTTGGAAGAATTTCTAAAAACCCTTACCGACCCTAGTTTTGTTAAGAAAAAGCCTTAGATAACAAAAACTTAATATTTTTGTAGTCTCAATCAGAATAAAAAATTTTATTATATGTCTAAATTTAGTGATTTTAAGTTTAAAAATATTAGAGCCTTGGTACGTGTGGATTTTAATGTGCCTTTGGATGAAAATTTTCAAATAAAAGACGATACCCGAATTCAAGAATCGTTGCCTACTATCAAAAAAATATTGAAAGATGGCGGCGCAGTTATTATTATGACCCATTTTGGTAGACCCAAAGTAGCGTTACAATCCGTAGCGATGGGCTGCGAGCTAAAATATTCTACCCAGCATTTAGTTGCTCATTTATCACAATTATTGAATATCGATGTTCAATTTGCGGAGGATTGCGGAAGCGAAGAAGCATACAAATTGGCCAAAAACTTAGACGCAGGCGAAGTGCTATTGCTCGAAAATACAAGATTCTACAGCGAAGAGACCAAAGGCGACGATGAATTTGCGCAAATGCTAGCCACTTTGGGCGATGTATATGTAAACGATGCTTTTGGATCGGCACATAGAGCGCACGCTAGTACAGCCATTGTGGCACAATATTTTGAGCCAAAACAAAAAATGTTTGGTCTTTTGATGGAAAAAGAGATAGAAAATGCCAATAAAGTTTTGAAAAATGCGGAACACCCTTTTACGGCTATCGTAGGTGGCGCAAAGGTTAGCGATAAAATTTTGATTCTTGAAAATCTATTGAATCTAGCCCAAAACATCATTATTGGAGGCGGTATGGCATATACTTTTTTCAAAGCAATGGGCGGCGAAATAGGAAATTCATTGTGTGAAGAAGACAAATTGGATTTGGCAAATGATTTGCTCTAAAAAGCAAAAGAAAAAGGCGTAAAAATCTTACCAAAAGACAGTATCATTGCCGATGCTTTTGATGCGGGAGCCAATACATTCTTGAGTCCTTCCAATTCGATAAAAGAAGACTGGATGGGACTAGATATAGGATCCGAAGCTATCAAAGAGTTTTCGGAAGTCATCCTCAACTCAAAAACAATCCTTTGGAATGGTCCAATGGGTGTTTTTGAAATGGAAAAATTCAGCAAAGGAACCGAAAGTATAGCTAAAATAGTAGCCGAAGCCACTCAAAAAGGTGCTTTTTCATTGATTGGCGGTGGCGATAGCGTAGCGGCAGTAAACAAATTTGGCGTAAAAGACCAAGTGAGTTTTATCAGTACAGGAGGCGGCGCAATGCTTGAATTTTTTGAAGGGAAAAAACTTCCGGGCGTAGAGGCTATTCTCAATTAATTTTATATATATGATTTCAAATAAACTGCTTACACAGCTACTTTTGCTGATTACCATTGTATTTTTGGGATATTTGATTAGCTCCAATCTAATGGCTATCCTCGACTCTATTTTGGGTGCTATTATGCTATATATACTATCGCGAAAGCCCATTCATTTTATGATGAAACGAAATATTTCAAGAAATGGTGCGGAATGGATTTTTCTAATCGTAACCTTATTGGCAATAATAGTGCCAATAGCTTCGTTAATTTGGCTGGCGGAACATCACGTTCATAATATTTTCAATAATTTCAACGAATATAAATCGGCACTAGAACAATTGAACGAAAAAGTGAAAATGGAGTTTGGATTTAATATTTTATCCAAAGACTTTGGTGCCAATCTTTTGAAAAAAGTAAGTCAATGGATTCCTGCTATGATAAATTCAGGTCTAAATCTGCTTTCTACTGTTGGGATAATGATAATTTTGTTGTATTTTTTCTTTGCGTCCGATTCGTGGAATCAACGAAAACTAGGCGAATACCTTCCTCTCAATTCTCAAAATCAAGCGGTACTTTTTCAAAAAGTATATTCTTCTATTTTTTCCAATGCCATTATCATTCCTTTGGTAGCGCTCATACAAGCACTTGTAGCGTGGATAGGCTATATGATAGCTGGCGTTCCCAACTCCTTCTTATGGATGGTAGCCACCTTTTTTACGTCTATGCTTCCTCTTGTAGGCGGTGCGCTGGTTTATATCCCTTTGGCATTGATATTGATATTTTCGGGACATCAAAATATGGGAATTTTTCTTATAATTTGGGGTGTAGTAGTGGTGAGTAGTAGCGATAATTTTCTTCGCATATTCCTCACCAAAAAGTTTGAAGATACGCATCCGCTCATTACTTTTCTTGGCGTGATTGTAGGATTGAATGTTTTTGGATTTTTGGGGCTTATCTATGGGCCTCTTTTGCTTTCGTTATTTTTTATTTTAATAAAAATGTACAAAGTAGAATACGGAAATAACGAATCCGAATAAAAGAATTTTTAGTTTATTCTGCCGAAAGTATTTATTTTTACTACCAAAATAAATCCTAAACTATGATAAATTTAATTCTAACGACGATAAATGTCATTGCTTTTTTTTGGTATTGTAAGCTTTTGTATATAGCTTATAAATTGATTCGTGAAAACTATGGTCGTTTTTTAGCGGTTTTCTTTGTTTTTATAACCTTACTATTAACTTGTAATAACAAAACAAATAAAAATCAAGTTTATAACATAAATAACAATCAACATATTGATTTAACGAATCTAAAAATAGTTAAATCCAAATCAAAAAAATATTTATTAGAAAAAACAATTACGAATACAATTTCCATCTCATATACAGTTTATTTGGACTCTTTCAACAAAAAACATCTTGGACATTATTATACCTCTTTTAGTGGATTAACGGGTGGGGTAAATTATGAAAGTCAAATAACTCATTTATACAAAGTAGATAAAAAAGATAAATATAGATATCAAGTAGTTTTTATAGAAAAATGGAATTTACTTGGTCTTGAATTTTACACTAAACAAAAAAATTATCACGGCTACTTCACCCTATAAATTATAAAAATGAACAAACTCCATTCCATAACCATATTTTGCGGTTCTAGCGCAGGAAATGATCCTCAATTTGCCGAGATTGCTTTTCAACTTGGGCAGTTTCTAGCAAAAAATAAGATAACGCTCATCTACGGCGGTGCCAAAGTAGGACTTATGGGAGCTGTAGCGGATGGTTGCTTACAAGCAAGCGGTAAGGCTATTGGTGTGTTACCTCATTTTTTGAGTTCAAAAGAAATAGCGCATAGCCATTTGACGGAATTGATACTGGTAGATACGATGCACGAACGAAAAACCAAAATGCACGAACTGAGCGATGGATTTATAGCCTTGCCCGGAGGATTTGGTACTTTTGAAGAATTGTTTGAAATACTCACGTGGGCGCAACTAGGACTTCACAAAAAACCCATAGGACTTTTGAATATCAACGATTTTTATACGCCATTGCTAGAAATGATAGACAATATGGTAGCGAAAGAACTCTTAAAGCCTATCAATAAAGAAATGCTCTTAGTAGCCAATGATATGGATTCTTTATTTCAAAAAATGAATGATTATCAAGCTCCTGTTGTTCCTAAATGGATAAAAGAGGGGGAAAGTTAATTTTACTTCCTAAAAAGCGAAGCCAATTTAGGCACAAAAGATTCTTGTGTATGAATGCTACAATAAGGCAATCCCAATTTTTTGAAAGATTGATGTGCTTCCAAGTTTACATTTTCAAAATAATTTTTTGATAATGTAGCTACTTGTGAAGTATCCAGCCATTCTAGCTTATTTTTTTCGGGATTGAAAATTTGTATCATTCCTATATTGGGCATTTGATGCTCGGTAGGGTCATTTATATGTACCCCAAAAATTTGATGCTTCATTGAGATAAGTGAAAGTTCCTGCTGATATTCTTTGCTCTCCAGAAAATCGGACAACAGAAATGCCACCGTTTTTTTCTTAATCGTATTTTGCAAAAATCGGAAAACTTCACCTATATCGGTGCCTTCGCTATCGCTTTTTGTTTCTATCAATTCACGGATAATACGCAGGATATGCGATTTTCCTTTCTTGGGCGGAATGTATTTTTCTATTCTATCGCTAAAAAAAACCACGCCTACTTTATCGCTATTTTTGAGGGCACTAAAAGCCAATGTAGCAGCTATTTCGGTGATTAAATCTTTTTTGGTAAGTCCCTTGGAGCCATAATCCATAGAAGCCGATACATCTACAAGAATCATAAAGGTAAGCTCACGCTCTTCTTCAAACTCTTTGATATAAGGTTCGCCGCCATTGCGCGAGGTTACATTCCAGTCTATATTTCGGACGTCGTCGCCATAGGTATAAGCACGCACTTCCGCAAAAGACATTCCTCTTCCTTTGAAATTGCTATTATAATTTCCCGAAAAAAGCTCCGAACTGAGTTTTTTGGTCTTAATTTCTATTTGCCGTACTTTCTTTATTAAATCTTGAACCTCCATATTTCTAAAGTTTTAATTTCTAATGATTTAAAAAATAAAACTTTCTATGGTACTTCTACCGTATTTAATATTTCGCTAATGATTTGGTCTTGGGTAATATTCTCCGCTTCTGCCTCATACGTTAGCCCAATTCTATGACGAAGAATATCGTAGCATACTGCACGCACATCTTCGGGAATTACATAGCCTCTTCGTTTCATAAAAGCGTGCGCTTTGCTGGCAATAGAAAGATTGATACTCGCTCTTGGCGAACCTCCGTATGCTATCAAATGCTTGAGTTTTTCCAATTTAAAATCTTGAGGGAAACGAGTAGCAAATACAATATCTACAATATATTGCTCAATTTTTTCATCCATATAAATTTGGCGTACAATATCTTTTGCTTTGAGGATAGCTTCTTTTGTCACCACCGCTTCAATGGTAGATTTATAGCTAGACGAATTTCGTTTCAAAATTTCGATTTCTTCCTCTTTGGTAGGATAATGCACCAATATTTTCATCATAAAACGATCCAACTGCGCTTCGGGCAAAGGATACGTTCCTTCTTGTTCAATTGGGTTTTGTGTAGCCATTACCAAAAAAGGTTCTTCGTGCTTGTAGGTAGTATCGCCAATGGTTACTTGTTTTTCTTGCATCGCTTCAAGGAGTGCAGACTGAACCTTGGCTGGAGCACGGTTGATTTCATCGGCAAGGATAAAATTGGAAAAGATAGGTCCTTTTTTAATCTTAAATTCACCTTCTTTTTGATTATAAATCATAGTACCCAAAATATCAGAAGGCAATAAATCGGGTGTAAACTGTATTCGATTAAAATCACAAGCGATGGTTTCGGCCAGGGATTTAATCGTCAAAGTTTTGGCCAAACCTGGCAAACCTTCTAGCAAAATGTGTCCTTGTGATAATAATGCAAGGAGCATTTTGTCCACCATGTTTTTTTGTCCAATAATTGTTTTGGAAAGTTCTCGTTGAATAACCTCAATAAAAAGGCTCTCTTTGTTAACAATTTCATTGAGTTCTCTAATGTCTGTAGCAGAATTCATAAACTTATTAATTTTTTTTGTGCAAATATAAAGCTATTATGGTCCTCTTGCATATATAAAAATGATTAAAACATTATAAATTTTGTAAAAATTTGAATTTTTTATAAAACTAATTCATCCAATAAAAATAATTGTTCGTCCAAAAAATTAACCTATTTTAAGATTTTTATAATCATTTATCAAAAAAAAATATTCGTTTATCCAAGACTGATTTTGGAGTGCAAAAGTCGCTATAATTTTGCATCGTAAATCAAACGAATATGAAACAATTATCTATCTTATTACTTATGACATCGATGATGTTATTTTCTTGTTCAAAAGAAGAATTAGCTACTGAATCTCCAGAAACTATATATAGAAATGTATTATCAAATATTGATAAAAAAATTACGTATGAAGAAAATGCAAAAACATACAGTGCTGCTGCTGTATCAGGTGTAGATGAGCTATTGCGCGGCCCCGAAAATGCTACTTGGCTTTTAACTGCAAACGGCGATTTCAAAATGTCTATATCTATTGATGCCAAAAACTTAAAAAATGGACAAAATATTGACGTTATGAGCAATTGGGAAACAAAAGAAAACATACATATCCATTTCAAAGGCGATGATTATTACACTAGAGATATGACAATAGAGCCTACAAAAATGGGGTCCATTTCAATAGAGGAATACAATGGACGTGCTATCAAAGGCAGTTTTTCTTGTACTATGAGAACAAGAAAAGGAAAGACCAAAGAATTTAAAAATATTCAATTTTCATCTGAAGTGGTCAAATATTAAAAATAAACTTTTTTTCATATTTTTAGTTCCTTGAAGGCGCTCCAT
>CAZUUI010000002.1:11958-29025 GCA_964622955.1 uncultured Chitinophagaceae bacterium
TACGTATCTTTGATGCTTATTAAAAAAATGAAAATGCGATTACTTATTTGTTTGCTTATTTTCTTGTTTAATCAAATTAATGCTACACATATTGTTGGAGGCTACATCTCCTATAAACACGTGGGAGGCACTACTTACGATATTACAGTAAGAATATACAGGGATTGTAGCTCACAAGTAGGTTTTGATGGAGAAACTTCTTCAAATCCCAATAGCCAACTACCACAATTTACTTTTTCAATTATTGCAGATAATAGTCCTAATGGCGAGGCAACTGCAAGCTATACAATACCTTTTAACGCATCTTCAAAAAAAACGGTAAGTTCTGTGATCGTAAATCCTTGCCTAGTGAAAGATGGAACCTGTGTTGAAGAAGCTACATATACCAGAAGAATTTCACTTCCTTCCAGTACAATGGGTTATACTATAGTACATCAACGATGCTGTAGAAATGGGGGTATTCTAAACATTCAAAATCAACCTGCACCAAATCAAACAGATAAACCTGGAATTACGCTTACATGCTATATTCCACCCACTACACCTTTTCAGAACAATTCTGCAACATTCAAAGAACTCCCTCCTCTTTTTATTTGTAAAGATTTACCTTTCTATTACGATCATTCTGCTGAAGATATTGATGGAGACTCATTAGACTATAGAATTGTAACACCTCTTGCTGGCTTATCTTCAACAAGTCCTTCTACCGATATTCCATCACTTACAGGTGTTTCACCAATTAATTGGAATGCGCCATACAGCGTAAATAATGTCCTTGGAGGAACTCCGCTATCCATTGACTCAAAAACAGGATTGTTGACTTGTACACCCAATGCAATAGGCAGGTTTGTAGTATCCATTCAATGTAGAGAATTTAGAAATGGGCAAGTGATTAACACCTTTTTTAGAGATTTTCAATTCAATGTATCACAATGTAATATTCCTTTGGCAGATATGCCCCTAATCAATAGAGATCCAACAAAAAAAATTGGAGACTACAAGGTCAATTGTTCAAACTATTCTGTATCTTTTTCAAATCAAAGTGTTGGCGCAGATAATGTGTTATGGCGTTTTGGCGATCCTAAATCGGGTACCAACGACACCACTTCAATTCTAAATCCTACTCACACTTTTTCAGACACTGGCAAATATATTGTTACTCTTTATGCATTTAAAAGGCTTTCAACAGGACAACTCTGTATAGATTCACTTAGAGGTATTGTAGGGATTTATCCTTTGTTTAAGCCCGATTTTACAATTGTTAATGCTTGTATAGACGCTCCCATTTCTATTTCAGATAAAACTACGAGTACGTATGGAAAAGTTATTTTTTGGGATTGGATAGTAAATGGACAGACTTTTTCAAACACAAAAAATGTATCATACAATGGTTTGGCAACTGGAAATCATACAATTGTTTTAAAAGTAAGAGATGATAAAGGTTGTTTTGATTCTACTTCAAAATTGGTTACAGTATTTCCAAAACCGAACATAAAATATACAATTCCTAACCCTTGCCAATTTGAACAAGTACAATTAGAGTGTAAATCTACCATAACTCCTCCATCTACAATTATTTCCAACACTTGGGTCCTCCCTAATGGTACACGAATAGATAGTTGTAATACCACCACAAGTTTTATTACTTCTGGATTAAATAATTTAAAACTTATAGCCACCTCTAATGAAGGATGTAAAGATTCTGCAAATGTACCAATTACTATTTTTCCAAAACCTGTGCTAAACGTAACTCCAAATACCAAAATTTGTTATGACAAAACCATTCAACTTAATGTAACGGGGGCTGTTAATTATACATGGACCCCCAATCAATTCTTAAGTAATGATAAAATCTCGAATCCTATTTGCTCGCCAAATTACCCCAATCCAATTACATATATAGTAAAGGGTATTGATGCAAATGGATGTTCAGATACTGCTACAACTACAATTAGCTTTTTTACAAAACCTTTTATTAGTGCAGGATTAGACACAAGCGTTTGCTTAAATCCTAGTCCTTTTAAATTCCGAGATAGTGTTATTCTTAACGGGCAAGGAAATTTCAATTCAGTAACGTGGACACCTTCAAGTGGATTGGACAATCCAAATATTCTAAAACCAAAAGCTAAACCAAAACAAAACACTTCTTACATACTTACTGGAATTGACATTAATAATTGTGCAATAAAAGACACTATGGAAGTTCTAATTTTGGATCCAAACATTGATCTAATAAATAAAAAAGACTCTGCATTTTGTGTGGGCGATACCATATTACTTAATCCTTATGACCAAGGAGAAATAACAAGATACAAATGGACAGTGCTTCTTAATGGAAGTGAAGTTCCAGCTTATTGGATTAGTAATGACACCATCCGAAATCCTAGATTTTCTCCACTTGATACAACTACTTATGTTTTAGAAATACAAAATTATTGCTATACCAAGAAAGATAGTATTACTTTAAATGCAATAGCTTTGCCCGACGGAGGACTTCCGGATTTTGATACAATCTGCCTAAATCAAATATATAATTTCAATGCTACACCAAATATGATAAGTTATCTTTGGAGTACAATAGATACCTCTATCAGTAGCAAAATCATAAGGAATCCTACAGCAAAACCAAGTGTTACGACAGACTATAAAGTTTTTATCGTAGATAAATATGGATGTAAAGGACAAGACTCTATAAAAGTTGTTGTCAATTACCCACCTGCATTATCCGTGGCAGGACAAAAAGATTTTATTTGCCAAGGAGATAGTTTGTTTTTGTGGGCATTATCTGGATCAAATGTTATTTTTAAATGGACGCCTAACACTTTTATATCAAATACAGACTCTGCAAAAATTTTTGTAAATCCGCCAAAATCTACAAATTATATTATAAGTGCTACTAATGCCGCAAATTGTACAACTTTTGATACGATAATAGTAAATGTCCAAGAACCTGTCAAAGCCGTTGCAAAATCACCCTATCAGATGTGCAAAGGGAAATATATCGATATTTCGGCTAGTGGTGGAAAATACTACCTTTGGAAACCTAGCTACAATATTAATGATACCGCTATAGCCAAGCCTCAGGTATTTCCAGACACAAGCATTACCTATTCGGTTCGTGTATCAAATGATTGTTTTTCAGATTCTACAAAAGTATTTGTAAGAGTAGACACGATTCCTGTAGTTACTGCATCTAATGATACTACTATATACAGAAGTGCCGAGGTAGTTTTAATTGCTACAAGCAAAGCAAACAAGTTTGAATGGACTCCAAAAACAGGCACAAGCAATCCTTTCTTCAATGAACTCACCGTTACGCCTTTTGATACGACCACATATTATGTCAATGTAACCGATGATAACGGATGTATTGGTACCGATAGCGTAAGAGTAAATGTATATGGAAAAACGGTAATGCTTATTCCTACTGCTTTTTCGCCCAATGGCGATGGTACCAATGATATATTCAAAATTGTAAAACATTTGAATATCCGCAAACTAAATGCTTTTGACGTATACGACCGATGGGGCAATCTTGTTTTTTCTACTACCGATATCAATAAAGGCTGGGACGGCACTATGAATGGAGAACCTGTGAACGAAGGCGTATATGTATGGAAAGTTCAAGCCGTGACTTATGACAAAGAAACCATCAATAAAAGTGGTAATATTACGCTACTGAGATAATTAATTTTTAGAAAAATCATTACATTAAAAAATAATATTCGATTTTTGCTTGAAATAAATTATTTGAGTGAGAAAGCCTAAGAATAAATTTTATGAATTAGAAAATGTTGCCATTAGTGCGCTTTCGTCCGAAGCCAAAGGCATAGCCAAATTCGATTGGAAAGTAATCTTTGTGGACAATGCACTGGATGGCGATATTGTCAATATCAAAGCTCGAAAAGGTAGAAAAAATTATGATACCGGCGAAATTGTTTCTTTTATAGAAAAATCATCCAAACGAATAGATCCGTATTGTGCTCATTATGAATTTTGTGGAGGTTGCAAGATTCAGCATTTATCATACAAAAATCAGCTTGAGTGGAAAACTCAAGTATTAAAAGATGCCTTAGAGCGCATAGGGAAAGTAGATTTCCCAGAAATTACACCCATCTTAGGTTGCGAAGAAACTCGTTTTTATAGAAATAAACTAGACTATGCCGCCAGTAATAGCCGATGGCTAACCGTAGCCGAAATCAACGACAAAGACACGCCTATTGATAGAAACGGAATAGGATTTCACAAAGCGGGAATGTTTGACAAAGTTATAGATATTGACACTTGCTATCACATGCCTGAGCCTGCCAATGCTATCAAAAATTTTATACGAAAAACGGCTAAAGAAATTTCGCTTCCATTTTTTGATATTAGAAAGCAAGAAGGCAATCTTAGAAATATTATGATCCGAAACACCTCCATTGGCGAATGGATGGTTTGTATTAGCTTTTTTGAATGGAACAAGACTGCACAAGAATTGATGCAACGTATCAAAGATGAATTTCCGAGCATCACTGCATTATTGTATACCGAAAACAGCAAAGGAAACGATACAATTTACGACTTAGATATTCAAGTTTTTATGGGTCGCGAGTATATTGTAGAGCATTTGAATTCATTAAAATTCAAAGTAGGCCCAAAATCTTTTTTCCAAACCAACTCGAAACAATGCGTAAAACTCTACGAAACGGTAAAAGAAATGGCTGGTTTTCGGGGAGATGAGCTACTTTATGATTTGTATTGTGGCGTGGGCAGTATAGGAATTTTTATGTCCGATTCGGTAAAAAAAGTGGTAGGAATAGAGCTGGTAGAAGCAGCTATTGAAGATGCGTACGAAAATGTAGCGATGAACGATATTCAAAATTGCGAATTTTATGCTTCGGATATGCGAGCGCTTTTCAACAAAGATTTTATCAAAAAACACGGAAAACCCGATGTAATTATTACCGATCCGCCTAGAGCAGGTATGCACCCTGATGTTATCCAACAATTGTTAGACCTTGCGTGCGAAAAAATAGTATACGTTAGCTGCAACCCACATACACTTGCCAATGAGCTAAATCTATTATGTGAAAAATATGTTATTACTAAAATAAGACCTGTTGACATGTTTCCACAAACACTTCATTTGGAAACGATAGCGGTTTTGGAATTAAAAAAATAAAAAACTATTCTTTTGGGAAAATAAAATTATTTTTGTGTTAATTATCTAATTGATTATCATCTTATTTATATTAAATTATATTATATGAAGAAATATTTACTACAAATTATGTTTTTGCTTTATGCTTTTAACATCAATGCAAAGGAAGGCGATACTACTGTGATTAATTTTTATACTAAATATGATATACAACAATTTTTGGGACCTCAATGGCATAAGAATTTTAAATATATTGACCCTACAAAAAAATATAAAAAAGCTATTTTAAAAATTGATTTGGGCTGTGCTAGCTATGGATGTTGTGCATGGGATTATACTTTTAGAGGATTTATTGGAAAACCTCTACCTGGTATAGACAGTGCAATAACCAAGAAAAATGCGCCACAAGTATATCGATATTATCAAAAATCGGAAAACTGGGAAGTAGCTAGATTGATTACACCTTATTCTTCATATATGAGGCTCAATACAAATGGATATACCAATACTTGGACGCATCCCTATGTATATGATATTACCGATTTTTTACCTTTATTGAAAGATACTGTAGGTTTTGTAGCCAATACAGGAGGATGGGATGATCAAGGGGATTTTGGATTTAGTATGTCCGTAAATTTATATTTGATAGAAGGAACAAATAGTTTGGTCCCTTCGCAAGTACACAAAGTATATGAAAATAGCTATGTATACAAATCGGAAGATACTTTTGATATGATTACAAAGCCGTATAAGTTCAAACTTAGTGGAAAAGAAACCCAAGCAAAATTCAAAAGCATCATAACGGGACATGATGGCGATGGAGAATTTACCCCAATAGACTATTATGTAAAAATGAATGGTAATCAAATTTATAATAAATTATTATGGAGAGATGATTGCGACAAAACATATATTCAGCCTCAAAGTGGTACTTGGATTTTTAGCAGAACCAATTGGTGTCCTGGCGAGCGAATCGTTGAAAACGAAATAGATCTAACGCCTTATTTATCTAAGACCGATAGTAGTACTGTAGACATAGCCTTTGGGCCTATGCCAGCCAATGTAGCAACCCCATATAAAGCCAATTATATCATAGCTGGGTATGTGATAACCTATACTGATATGCCAAAAAGAGATGTAGCGCTAGAGGATATAATTGCTCCAAGCGCTGATCCAAACCATAAAATGTCAAATAAAATGTGCATGGAGCCAAAGGTTAGAATTAAAAACGTTGGAAAGGATATTGTTAAGAAATTATATATTGATTATTGGGTAGACTCCACTTATAAAAATACTTTTGTATGGAATGGCAATTTATCAAATGGACAATCTGAAGACATCACTCTTCCATCCATATCATGGACGGGAATTAATACTACAAACCCTGTATTTAATGCTTGTATACAACTCTCAGACTACAATCTTAGAAAATGGAATGACACGTTGAGAAGATCATTTCCTATGCCAAATTTATATATGACCGAAAAACTCATTTTAGAATTAAAAACTTCTAGTGGCTCTGCAAATGCTGAAAATACGTTAAAGGTAATAGATGAAAATAACACCGTGGTTTTTGAAAAAACATATAGTGGCGATTCTAAATTATATAAAGAAGCTATAAATGTACCCGCAGGATGCTATAAACTGACTCTTACCGATAAAGAAGTACGTTTTGGAGCAGGAGATGGATTAAGTTTTTGGTTGAGCAATCGTAATCTTGGGACCGTAGCAGGTTCTTTTAGAATTTTAAATGGAAATACAAACGTAGAACTTATCAAGTTCAATCCCGATTTTGGTGGTCTTATAATGCATCAGTTTACAACTATGAACAAAGTAGGGGATTATCCTACTTCATTAGTAAATACACAAATAATTGCTCCAAAAATTACAGATAGCCTAATTCCATTTTCGGATTTAAGTTCAAAAATAAATTCTTTACAAGGTCAAAAAAATATTGATTTTAAATTATTTCCAAATCCTACAAAAAATGTAATTAATATTGAATTCTCTACAATTCCAACTTCTATTGTTGAAATTACTATTTTTTCGGCAGATGGTAAAACATGTTTAAAAGACTCTAAAAACATTAAAAAATTATCTGATTCTATAGATATAAAACATTTGTCACAAGGATCTTATATCTTAAAAGTTAAACAAGGTGATTTGGAACAAACAAAACGATTTTTAATTAACTAGAAGTGGTATTAACCCTAAAATGAATTACAAAAAACATATACTTTTCGCTATAATACTTACTATTTTTTCTACAATTTTTTCCCAAAACACTACTGTCAAAGGGAAAATCATCGACAATAATTATACGGCAGTAATTTTTACGCCAATGGTGAATAGCAAATTGATGGATTTGAAGAGAGAATTTAGTCCCAAGGAAGGAAGCTATGAAATTAAATTGACCAATGAAAAACCGAGTATCTGGAAAATGAGCTATAAAGATCGTTTTGTATACTTATTTTTGATACCAAATACCGTTTTAGACGTTAATCTTGACTATATTAATGGCAAAGAGTTTGAATTTAATGGAAAAAATGCGCCAGACCAACTTTTCTTAAACAATTCAGAAAAACCTTCATTTTTCAATTCTGAAATTACGAATAAACTTAAAGAAATAGCCAAACAAAACGACCCTATTCTATACAAAAAGGAGGTAATAGCAGAAGCGAATAAGTTAAAAATTGCTTTTCAAAATCATCCGTTGTACTCAAAAATTTCTCCAGCACTTCAGAATTTTTATATCAAGAACAATATTGAACTTACGGCTTATCAGTATTTTTTCAATTATCCAAAATATTTGAATATTCATCCCGATACTTTCTATGAAGCCGATTTGGATTATTATCAGTTCAAAAATGAGATTCGATATCAAGATTATAGAGACTATCCTCTTTATATCGATGTACATTATCAATTTCTTCGGCTAGAAAATGCATTTGAAATCAATAAAGATTTCCCAAACAAAAAAGATGAAGAATTGTTTTTTTATAAAAAATTGATTGAACGTACAAAAAGATACTCCGAAATTTCGGTACGAAGAGCCTTGGAAGAAAGAGCATTGGGCGATTGGGTAGGTTATTATGGCAAACCTTTGGAAATCAAAGAAGAAATCACAGGATTTTTATCCAAAGAATTTGATGTAAATAAGTCTCAGGCTATAAAGAAAAAGCTCCTCCTCTTAGCACAATATGAAAAAGGTAGAACAGCTCCTATGTTCAATTTTTTGGATGAAAATAATAAAAATCATAACTCTAAAGAACTGATAGGCAAGGTAGTATATATATATGTATGGAATAGCAAATATCCAAGTAGTGTAGAAAATATGACTTTGTGCCAAGAAATAGCCAATGAATTCAAAGGAAATGATAAAATTGTATTTTTGTATATGTCTATCGATAATGAAATAGAAAACTGGAAAGAAAAATTGAACGAACTCAAAATTCAAAATGGCATGCAAGGAATAGCCTATCCGTATGGATTTCATAGCGATTTTGCCAAAAAATATACCATACAAACTTTACCACACTATTTATTGATCGATAAAAGTGGCAATCTTGTAGACCATAGGGCGCCAAAACCAAGCCAAAAAGAACAACTTATTTCTATTTTGAAGGCACAATTATCGGTTAAATAAAAATAAACTCCCATTTCCTCCAATTCCATTAGATTTGCATTCTTATTAATATAAAAAATATGTTTAAAAATATTGACAAAAATACGGTACTAGGTATTTTTCTTATAGTGCTAATGGTAGGGCTATATACTTGGAATCTTTCCAAAAAAGCAAAAACTATGGCTGCCACAGCGCCAATTGCTGCTGATAGCACCAAAACGAATTCAGCTAAAAACCTTGATACTGCTTCATCAACCAAAACCTTGGCACAAACAAAAGATACAGCTGCTACTCCTGTTGTTTCTACTCCAAATCAACAGTTTGTATTAGAAAATGAATTGGTAAAAATAGAAATTTCTTCAAATGGTGGTGGTATCAACAATGTAACTTTGAAAAAATATACTACTTTTGAGAATAAGCCCGTACAACTTTTAAATGAAAAAAACACAAAATGGAATTTTACATTTCCTACACAAACGGGTAATATCAGTTCATCTAATGAGTCTTTTGCTTTAGTTTCAAATGAAAATGGAAATTTAAAACTACAATCTGCTTCAGGAGTAATTCTAAATTACTCACTTCCAAAAAACAGCTATAAACTTTCACAAAAATGGGATGTACCCGGCTACGCAAAAGAAAAAAAAGCTAGCGTAAGTATTCAAACCGAAATGGCCCAGCAAGAAGCCAATTTGACTAGAGAGCGTCAGTATTCTACTATTATGTATCTTCAAGATGGCGATAGCTATGTAGAGAAATTAAACTTGAACAAAAACGATGAAAAACAAAACGAAAAACCATTCAAATTCTTGACTTTTTCTCAACAATTTTTCAATGTTTCGATGCTTCCAAGCCGAAATTTTGAGAAAGGAACTATGAAATCTTTCTATATGGAAAATGAGCTGAATTATGTAAAAAAATATAATGCCGATTTGACATTATTGCCACAAGATTCGCTTTCGTTTGAATATTTCATGGGTCCAAGTTCATACAAATTGTTGAAAGCAGAAAACAATGAATTACACAAAATAATACCCTTGAGTCAAGATTTTGTGATATTTAGATGGATGAAAATATTCAATGAGTATTTTATCATACCAATTTTTGATTTCTTATCTCAATTTTTCTCAAATTATGGCGTAATCATATTTCTACTTACGTTAATTGTTAAACTTTTACTTACACCTCTTTCGTTCAAAACATTTAGAAGTGGAGTAGCCATGAAAGTATTAAAGCCCGAATTGGACAAGCTAAAAGCAAAACATGGCGACGATCAGCAAGCATTTGCACAAGAACAAATGAAAATGTTTAGCGAATATGGCGTAAGTCCGTTGGGTGGATGTATGCCCATGCTACTTCAAATGCCTATTTTATTTGCTATGTTTAGCTTCTTTCCAGCAGCGATAGAGCTTAGACATCAGCCTTTTTTATGGGCTTCCGATTTGAGTACGTATGATAGTGTTCTTGCACTTCCTTTCTCTATTCCTTTTTATGGAAATCATGTGAGCTTGTTTGCATTATTAATGACCGTAACTCAAATAGCTACCACTGTATACACACAAAGACTTCAGCCAAGTAGTCCGCAAGCGGATCAAATGAAAATGATGAGTTATATTATGCCTGTAATATTTCTTTTTATGTTCAATAGTTTTCCTGCGGCTATTACATATTATTATTTATTGCAAAATGTAATGAGTATATTCCAACAATGGTTTGTAACTAAATTCTTTATAGACGAAAACAAAATTCGTGCGGAAATAGAAGAGCATAAAAAGAAACCCAAAAAACAAGGAATGTTTCAGCAGAAAATGCAAGAAATGATGGCTCAAGCAGAGGAACAGAAAAAAATGCAACAAAAAAACAACAAAAAGTAAAAAATAATTTTTTAGTTTTACTAGAAAAACATTATTTTTGACACTTAATTTTTAATATACAAAAATTCAATATATGAATAAAAGTAGACTATTATTATTACTAGCAGTATTTGGTGTGTTTAATATCATTTCTGCACAAGTTCCAAAAATTCAAGTAGGAACATCTACCTATGATTTACAAACAAATAATTCCATGCAAAGAAGAGTTATTGTAGATCCTGTAACAAAAAATGTTACGATTACTTATACAGGTAGTACAGCAACTGATGGAAGTTATGCAGACAGAGGGACGGGATATTTATATTATGACAATAAATTTTGGTATAATGCCGCAGGAACTATTGTAAATCCTCCCATTATGGCATACCCGTCTTCAGTTAGACCTGAAAACATAAGAACAGGTTGGCCAAATCCAATTAATATGGGAAGCAAAGAAATAATCTTTAGCCATATTTCGGATGGTACATTTAACGGTATCAACATGGCCTCTAGAACTAGAGGAACTAACAATGCTTGGACTAATACAAAGATTACATCTGGAGCTGAGACTTGGCCTAGGGTTGCATCAGATGGCAAAAATATCGTTCTTATTAGTTCTTATTTTTCTACTTCTTTTGAAGGTGTAGATGCTGGTATTCAATTCATTGTTTCTAAAGATTCAGGAGCAACTTGGACCGCACCAGCTGCTTTTACTGGAATGGATGCAATAAATTATCCTAATGGTGTTGGAGGTGATATTTATGATGTAGATATTAAAGGCAATACTATAGCAATTTTAATGGGTCGTTTAGATATTACACTTTATAAATCTACCGACATGGGTACTACTTGGACTAAAACATCTATTTTTTCAACACAAGATAATATTGATGCAAATGCTGGTCTTGATGGAAAAAGAGGAGATAGATCTGACGGATCATTTTCTGTAATTATTGACAAAAATAATAAAACGCATTGTTTTTGGGGAGTTCAATCTTCAAATGCAGAGGCTGGTTCTATTAGTCTAGACCTATCAAGACATGGAATTGGGTATTGGAATGAATATATGGGAACGAATAGCGAACCATTTATTATTCCTCAAACTTTCTTCATTAAAGAAGGTAATTTTGCAACTAGTCCAATTGGTAGATTCAACACTACATTAAATGATGGAACCACTATTACATACTTCAATACAGCAAGTGGAAATCCTTATGGAAATACACCTGTTACATGGCCTACATCTGGGCTAGATTCTAATGGTGTTTTATACTTAACTTATGCTTATAATAGAGGAAAAATTGATTCAACCCCATCGGGAAGCGGTATTGATGCAGATAAAAATGGATATAATTTATATGACATTTATGCTGTTAAATCACTTGATAGTGGAAAAACTTGGATAGGTCCATACAATATTTCTCAAACTAAGAAAATTGAATCTGTATATCCTAGTATGGCAAAATTTGTTGACAACAATATTTATGTAGTATATCAAGAAGATACTTTAGCTGGAGGAGCAGTTGGAGGAACTACAGGTAGCGGTAGTCACTTACCAGGTCCTGTTCACACCCCTAATAGAATTCTATATGCAAAAGTACCTGTAGATAGTATTCAAAATCCTACTAGACCATTTAATCAGGCTCCTCTTTTAACTGTTAAAAATATCTACAAAGATTCTGCTTTAACTTTTATTACGAATGGAGGAAAAGATACAAATACATTCCTTTTTCTTACTTTTGTAAAAGGATGTAACAAAGATTTATACAATCAAAAAGCATTTGATGCGTCAAAAACTACCTTCTTAAAAAATTATATTGAAATATATGACGATGCAGCAATTGATAGTAATAATCTTACAATTATTGTAGATTCTGCTATCAACATAAACAAACCAGGCGACTATGGTTATAAAGTTTTTGTAAAAGATAATCAAAATGTAATTGGTACAAATGCTGGATTTATATATTTAGATACATTGTTTGTAAGTATTACCGTAATTGATGACACTGAAGGCCCACAAATGACTCTTAATGGTTCTGATCCGGTTAATATTTTGATAAATTCAACATATACAGATGCTGGTGCAACCGTTGTAGGTGATAATAATCCTTGTTATGTAAAAGGAAATTATACTTTTTCTTCTAATGTAAATCCGAACGTTGCGGGAACTTATGAAGTAACCTATACTATCAAAGATAGTGCAAACAATACTACTACATTAAAAAGAACTGTAAATGTAGGAGCACCTGCTATAGCTAATTTTGATTCTGAATCATTGAGCAAAGACACTGTAAGAGCTACTAACAAATCAACAAATACACCAACAGCTTGTACATGGTCTGTAAAATACAAAAACTCAACAGGAACTGGGTTTATTGAAACTACTTTAATATCTTTGCCTACAAATGTAATGGTTCCATTAAACAGAAAATTGCCTACGACTATTAAAAGTTTTGATTCTTTATGTTTGTCAGCGTCAAACATATTTAATTCAAACCCTTCTAAAGTATGTAAATATCTAAAATATGTTGCTACTAGCATTACGGATATCAATAAAACAAATTATGATGTAAATGTGTATCCAAATCCTAGCCAAGGTTTTGTAAATGTATCATTCAAAGGAATACAATACAATACAGGCGCTACATTGAAAGTATTCAACATTGAAGGAAAAGAAGTATTTAATACTATTATCAAAAATACAACTCAAGACTTCCCGCTTGTTTTGGACGCTATAGGTGCAGGAACATTTATAATCCAAACCGAAGTAAACGGTGAAACGAACATGAAAAAAATCGTTATAACAAAATAATCGATTTTTTATTAAATACTAAAGCCCTACTTATAACAAGTAGGGCTTTTTTGTTTTTTTAGGAATTGATTTATCAAAAATGTATTAATATTGTTACATATATTTAGCTATCAAATGAGAAAACTTATAATTTTATTTCTTTTTATTTCTTCTTTTACAAGTTTATTTTCCCAAAACTCAAAATACGAATCTAATTTTGAGAAATTTAGACAATATTATACCTTGCTAAGACATCATTATGTAGATACCGTCAATTTTGACAAAATTATAGAATCTGCAATTGTCAAATCGCTTGAAAACTTGGACCCGCACTCAATGTATCTTCCTCCAAAAGAAGCTAGTTCCGAAAACGAAAGGCTCAAAGGTAGCTTTGAAGGAATTGGAATCGTATACAACGTATTCAAAGACACACTCCAAATCCTAGATGTAGTAGCGGGAGGCCCTAGCGAAAAAGTAGGATTGATGATAGGTGATAAATTAATTAAAATTGGAGATACAACTTTTGCAGGGGATAGTAAATATAAAAGCGACGACTATGTTTTGCGCTTGAAAGGCCCCAAAGGCACCAAAGTAACGATTTCTGTTCTTCGTGGCGACAAAATCATTGATTTTACCATTACACGTGATATCATTCCTATATATAGTGTTGATATTGCTACGATGATAGACAATGAAACTGGATATATCAAACTCAATAAATTTGCAGGAAGTACACCTCAAGAAATTACAACTGCTCTCAATGATTTGAACAGTAAAGGGATGAAAACGCTCATCTTAGATTTACAAAATAATGGCGGCGGACTTCTACAAGCGGCAGTTGCACTTTGTGATGAATTTCTTGAATCGAAGCGATTGGTGGTATACACACAAGGCGAACATTATCCAAAACAGAGTTTTGAAACTTCAGAAAATGGCTTGTTTAGAAAAGGGAAATTAATCGTTTTGATAAATGAAAGTAGTGCTAGCGCAAGCGAAATTGTATCTGGAGCTATACAAGACTGGGATAGAGGCTTGATAATTGGGCGTCGTTCTTTTGGAAAAGGTTTGGTACAAAGGCCTTTTACTCTTATGGACAATTCCCAACTTCGATTGACTACCGCAGAATATTTTACGCCTTCGGGAAGATTTATACAAAAACCCTACAACAAAGGACTTAAAGAATATCGTGCCGAAATTATCCAACGCGCACAATCAGGTCAATTGACAAAAAAAGATACCCTTGTACCTCCCGATAGTTTGATGAAATTTACCAATAACAAACGAAAAGTCTATGGCGGTGGTGGAATTACGCCTGATATCTATGTGCCAATTGACACCAGTTTAAATTCGGAGTATTATCTCAACTTTTTGAGAAAAGGTCTTGTAAATCAATACACTACCGAATTTATCGATAAAAATAAAAAATCTATTCTAGAAAAAAATCCAAAAATGGAAGATTTTTATACTAATTTTAAATTGGACTCGGTACAATTCAATCAATTTTTGGTAATGGGCGATTCCGCAAAAATCAAACGAGATACACAAGTAATAGAGAAAAGTGGGGCTATGATCAAAACACTTTTGAAGGCAAATATTGGTAGAGGCATCTACGGTGCAGCTGCATTTTATAAAGTAATTATGGATATAGATCCCGTAATCCAAAAGGCTATTGCTATTCGTAGAGAGAATTTTTCTAAGTATAAAGTTAGAAATGAATAATTTTGCAAAAATAAAAATCAGATATGTCAAATAAAATCGGTTTGTTTTTTGGGACAGACACAGGTAATACCGAAACAGTAGCCAATACTATTAAAGAAAAAATAGCTTCTCTAATGGGAGAAGATATAGTAGATGTAATAGAAATATACAAAAAAGAAGCCTCTGATATTGATGCCTATAAATATCTAATTATAGGAATGCCAACTTGGTATGATGGCGAATTGCAGGGCGATTGGGAATCATTCTTGCCTAAATGGGAGCAAGTAAATTTTGCCGACAAACACGTAGCTTTTTTTGGGCTAGGGGATCAATATGGCTATTCCTTTTATTTCTGCGATGCACTAGGCGTATTTCACGCAATTGCAAAGGATAAAGGAGCCGCTATTTGTGGCGAATGGCCTACCGACGGCTACGAATATGATGCTTCCAAAGCAGAATTGGATGGCAAATTGGTGGGACTTTGTATTGATGTAGATAATCAAGATGATATGACCGAAGATCGATTGAATACGTGGATTCCTCAAGTGTTGTCAGGGTTTGGACTTAAATAAGAACATATGAAATATAGCATTTTAATACTTTTCTTTTTTGTAATGGCTTTTTTCTCTTGTAAGAAAAAAACCTGTCCTACATACAATACACCTGAAGAAAACCAAAAAATTGAGCAACAAAATATGAAAAAGGCGAGACGAAAAAACGCCAAACTTTTTTAATCTAATAAATTGATATAATATGATTTCTTTTGATAAAAAATCTTGGGTACAGGGTAGCGAACATACCGAATTTCCAATACAAAATATTCCTTTTGGAATATATTCTACGGCTAGTAAATCGCCAAGAATAGGCACCGCCATTGGCAATAAGGTATTGGATATTCATCAATTAGCGGTATCGGGACTTATTGATTTAGATACAAAAATTACTGACAATATCGCCCTTAATGATTTTATCAGCTTAGGAAAATCGGTTACAAATAAAATTCGATTGGATATTGCCAATTTGCTTGATATTGAGAATAATACATTAAAAGATAGAGCGGATTTGGCTCTTTTTATGGACGAAATAGCGGAAGTAAAAATGCATTTACCTGTAAAAATTGGAGATTATACCGATTTTTATTCCAGTCGTCAGCACGCTACAAATGTAGGAATTATGTTTCGCGACCCAGCCAATGCGCTTTTGCCCAATTGGCTTCATATTCCAGTAGGCTATCATGGAAGAGCTTCTTCCATTGTTGTTTCAGGCACCAATTTTCACCGTCCAAAAGGTCAAACAAAGCCTGTAGAAACCGAACCACCTATATATGGAGAGTCCAAAAGAATGGATTTTGAATTGGAAGTAGGATTTGTAATAGGCAAAAAGACAGAACTTGGACATCCTATAGAAGTAGCCAAAGCGGAAGATCATATTTTTGGATTGTTTTTATTTAACGATTTATCGGCAAGAGATATCCAACAATGGGAATATGTGCCATTGGGACCATTTCTAGGAAAGAATTTTGCAAGTATAGTTTCTCCTTGGATTGTTACATTAGAAGCATTGGATGCATTTCGTGTAGCGGGCGAAGTTCAAGAACCTAAAGTATTGCCTTATTTGGAATATGAAGGAAAAAAGAATTATGATATCAACTTAGAAGTAAGTCTTTCACCAAAAACAGGTGAGGAAACAGTGATTTGCAAATCCAATTTCAAATATATGTATTGGAATATGTGTCAACAATTGGCGCATCATACCGTAAATGGATGCAATGTGAATGTAGGCGATGTAATGGCTTCTGGAACTATCTCGGGGACTGAGCCACACGAATTTGGATCTATGCTAGAACTCGCATGGAAAGGGACAAAACCAATTCCGATGAAAGATGGATCTACTCGTGTATTTATGCAAGATTATGACACGTGCACGATAAAAGGACTTGCAGAGAAAGACGGGGTAA
>CAZUUI010000003.1:0-7131 GCA_964622955.1 uncultured Chitinophagaceae bacterium
TCTTCGTGATTTTCAAGCGTGTAATTCGCTTTTTCCATAACCATTGCATTGCTTATCTTTTTAGTCTTTGTTGGAATAAAAACAAAAGCTACAATTGATGATATTGCAACAAGTATGATGAAAAAAAGTGATTTTTTGCTCAATGTTGGTAAAATTATTTAATCTTTTTGCTAGATTTTACTTTCTCAACAAATTCTTTTGCAGGTTTGAATGCTGGAATATGATGCTCTGGTATACTAATAGGTGTGTTTTTCTTAATATTTCTACCAATTTTTGCAGCTCTTTTTTTAATAATAAAGCTACCAAATCCTCTTACGTATACATTTTCTCCATTTTCTAACGAAGTTTTTACTTCCTTGAAAAATTGTTCTACAGCAACCAATACATCTACTTTTGGCACACCTGTATTTTCAGCTATTTTAGCTATAACATCTGCTTTTCTCATTGCTTATTATTTTTTATTTAGGGGTGCAAATATAAAGTGAATGAAATTAAATAATCTATTTTTTTTATGAAAAACCTTAATATTCAACAATTTAAATAATTTTTGCAATTTGCATGCCTCTTAAAGCATTGATAATTAGTATATTGTTATATTCGTTTGCATTATTAATGTGGATCGTTTTTTCTATCCATTTCCATTTTTTTGACAACCTTATACGTTCTTTTAAATAACTTCTGTAGACTCCATTAATACAGCCACTTTTAAGCGATGGTGTATGAATTTCGTTATCTTTTATAAAAAGAATATTGGCAATACTTGTTTCAATGATATTGTCGTTATTGTCAAGAATAATTGATTGATCAGCACTATTTTTATGTGCATAGTCAATAGAGTTATTATAAATAGTTCTTTCTAAAGTTTTGAAGTTAGTTTTATAGCTACTAATTTTTTCGTTTTTATAATAAATTAGCTTTATGGGCTTGTTGATTTTTCTTGATTCTATTTTGAATTCTGTAATTTCAACATCAATTTTTTCTTCAGTAAAAATAAGTTTAACTTTTTGAGGCAAAAGATGGTTTACTATTTGGTTGTAAATAAGCTGTTGAAGCATTGTTGAATTAGGCATAATTTTGTTTGGAAAATAGAATGTCCATGTTTTTTGAATTCTATCAAAGTGGTATTTCCATAGTGGCATTTTCCCATTTTTAAATAAAATGGATTCAAAAAATCCATAATCATTTTTCTTCATGTATCCATTTTTTAGTTTGAATCAGCATCGCTGTTAAGAAGTAGAAAAAAAATCCATTTTTTGCTGTTTCAATTAGATCGCTAAACAGCAGATTTATTAAAAGAATAATGTATGAAGCCCCAATAGCTAATATTATATTCTTATTAGTTTTACTTGAAGATAAATGATAATACTTTTCTATGTAATAAAGAAAAACTATATTAAATATAAAAAATAGAATTAATCCAACAAAGCCTTGTTCAGACAACATTAGCAAAAAGTAATTGTGACAAGAAAGATGAAGTGGATTGTCGCTTACCCAAGTATGAAAATGATAAAGTGAATAAGGCTTGTATGTAGAAGGAAAATTATTGGGTCCAACTCCCACACTTGGATGAGCAGAAGACATGCGTATTACACTTATCCACATGTTTAATCGTTCCATACTACTAGCATCTTTTCCCTGAAAAGTAGCTATCAAGTGGTCTTTGAAATTTCCATGCATCACTGTTTTTGTGAAATCGGGCTGAAGTTTTAGATAGTTATATTCTTGTGATAAGAAAATTAAAAAACTAACTACTGCTGTAGCGGTCAATACAAAAACGTGTATGCTCTTTTTCCATTTGAATAAAAATACAAAGAACGCACTAGCTAGAAGTGCAATGTAACATGATCGAGTATAGGAAAAATAAATAGAAATAAGGATAAATATACTGCTGTATACAAGAAATAATCGTAAAATTGTACCTTTTTTTAACCATGAAATAGCCAACAATACAAAAGGCAAGAAAATGGACATGGTGGTAGCATATAATACATGATTCGCATAAAAAGGTAAAGAGAATCTATTGGTTTGTTCAAAATCAAAATTTCCTATTGCCGTACGTGTAAAACTATAAATGACTGTGAATAAAAGTGGTGTGAAAAAAATCCAAAAAAATTTTTTGAGTTTAGGAAAAGTACTGATTAATTGAACCGATACCATCAAAAAAGTAGTGATGTACCATGTTTTTGCTAAAGTATATTTAATAGCTATCACTTTATTTTGTGCTGTTATTGTAGTGATTATGGCCCATATAAAAAGTGCTACAATTATTAAAAATAAAGGATGTTTTAGCGTTTGGGAGAAACTGACTTCTTTCTTGAAAAGTACATGAATCCAATACATAATCATAACACTTATACAAAGAAATTCACTAGGGAAGTCCGTTGAAAGGCTATCATTGAAGTCATATACTATACACAAAGGAATAGATGCTATCAATAACCAATAAAAATAAGAATAGTTTATTGATAAAAAAAATCCAATTAATATGATAAATGGAATAACTGATATAATAGGTTTTTGTATATAAATGCCCGATAACATAAATGTTAACGATATAAAGGAGAACCCAAAAATTTTTTTATTTGTTGATAATTGGGTAAAGAATTTAAAGATTTTCAATTATATATTTTCTTTTAAAAATTTATATTGAAGAGATAAAATAGCAATCGTTAACGAAGCAAAAAATGTCCCCAAAGTACTTAATAGTACAATAATCCAGCGTATAGGTTTCGATTTTTTTTCGGCCGGAAAAGCTTTTTCCAATATTGTTATGGCTGAAATATTATCATTTGTAGAAACTTTATATTCGGTCAATGATTTGTTCAAAGATTTTAGTTCTTCGGCCAAATCTGAAGTCTTTGCGGGATTTGCCATTTTTACTGCAATTTCCTTTTCTAGCATTTTAACTATTTTTATTCGATTTTCTTTGATAGGTTCAATTGATAATTGATCAATTTTGTCAGCAATATCATTTACCATTTTAGCACATAATTCTTTATCGGTGTCTAATAAAATGATTTCAATAGCATCTCTATCATTTTTAAAAGCAGCATAGTTTTTCAAAAAATCTTCTTTTGTCTTTGTAAATACAAATGCTTCATTTTTGTCATATCCATAATGTGAAACCAAGTTATATTTGTTAATTATATAATCGATCACAGTAGAAGAATTAGCAAAGGATAATATTCTATTCGCATCAAATTTATTTCCATAATACGAAAATTCGGCTTGGTTTTGTTGTTGACCAAAAATACTGCTTTTATCGGCCAAAGTTAAATTATTTGGATAAATAATCGTTTTGGATTCATAGTATACCGGCAAAATCATTGCAATTATAACAGAGCCTAAAAGTGCTATAATAGTAGCGGAAAGAATTGTTTTTTTGAATATAATAAAAACCTTAATAATATCTATAAGATGAAAGTCGTAAAGTGGTTTTTGAGTAACGGACATGTTCTAAATTTTTAATATTTTGAAAAACGAAATTAATTAAAAAAAATTGTAATCTTATAATAATTCTAAATTTGGGTCCCAAAAAACCTCTTTAAAGTTTGTAATTTTGTCATTTTTTACATCAATTCCTTCTTTAACCAATAATTTTTCCATTTCATTTTCAATGCCAAAATGATGCTTGCCCGATAAAATCCCTTGGCTGTTTACTACTCTGTGCGCAGGTATAGGATTGGGAAGGAAATGAGAATGATTCATGGCATAGCCAACCATACGTGCACTTTTTCGTGCACCTAAAAAATTAGCAATTGCTCCATAAGTTGTAACTTTTCCTTTTGGAATTTTTTCAACAACTTTATAAACATTTATAAAAAAATCATTCATGTTAAAATATTTTTGTATATTTGCCAACTTTTAGAAAATAATTTATAAACTCTAAAATTAATAACAAAATGCAAATTAAAAGATTTATAACTATATTAGTTGCATTATTTTTGGTGATTTCGGTTCAATCTCAGGGCTTACACGCTGTGGACGAGAAATGTGAGGATAATTTAGTAACAACTTTTTCAAAATATTTTTCAAAGTCCATAAAAAGAGACACCTCGTCTAATATTAAGCGAGAAAGTATGGTGTCTAGTTATGCTAGCAAATTGTATCAATCTACTATTGATAATGTAATAAGTGTTGGGAAAACATTTTTAGGAATACCTTACCGTTGGGGAGGAGTAAGAGAAAATGGATTTGACTGTAGTGGTTTTATCAAATACATATTTGATTGGTTTGATTTAAGATTGCCTCGAACTAGTAGAGAAATGGTTAACTATGGTCAATATGTAAGTCGTGATGAATTACAAAAAGGTGATTTAGTTTTCTTTTCGGGTAGAAATTCTATGAACGGGGTAATTGGTCATATTGGAATAGTAGTAGAAGTGACAAATGGCGTGATTAAAATGATGCATTCATCTTCTTCAAAAGGAGTTCATATAGAGGATTTGAACCAAAGTGAATATTTTAGCAAAAGATATATTACTGCTAGACGATTGCCTCTAGATCAAATGCAATCAAAGCAAAAGATCCAATAAGCATTTTTTTAATGCAAAATCTCTTTTCTTCTAAAAGTAAGAATGCAAAAAAAATTGCAGTCTTAATAGATCCTGATAAATTTTCATTTTCAGAAGATTACGTTAATAATATAAATCTAAATTCTCCGGATTATATTTTTGTTGGAGGAAGCGGATTTATTGATAATTCTATTTTTCAAAAAACCGTTCTTTATTTGAAAGAAAATACTTCTATTCCAGTGATTATTTTTCCAGGAGATAATTCACAACGAAGTGTCAATGCGGATGGTTTGCTTTTACTTTCTGTATTTCAATCAGAAAAAAAAGAGTATATCATAGGTCAATTAATATCTGTTGCAAGTCAATTAATAGATGAGAAAGTCCCTTTATACCCAACACTATATGTATTAATGGATGGGCAAAAAAAAACATCTACCTTGCAGGTTTTAGATATCAATATACCTCAATTACCGAATAGCTTTGAAGATATAAAAAACTATATTATAAGTGCTAAAATTCTAAAATATCAGTATATTTACTTAGAGGCTGGAAGCGGTGCTAAAAAACCAGTAACATGCGATGTGATTCGTAAAGCCAAAAATATTCTTAAAAATGAATGTCTAATTGTAGGAGGAGGGATACAAAATTCGACACAATTAATGGATGCGTATAAGGCTGGTTCTGATATAGTTGTTGTTGGAAATATATTAGAGAAAAATCCTGATTTGTTATCTTCATTTATTAAAATTAGAAATTCTTTTAATATAAATTAGAACTATTTCTAAAGAGGTATTGTTTTACTCTGAATTTTCATATTCAATTGGACACTTCAATATTAGTTTTTAAAAGCATTTTTGACATAAATGAAGATAAATGGAATACATTAGTTCCAAAAACTCGTTTTTTCTTATCTTACAATTATTTATCATCTTTAGAACTTTCAAATCAAGAAATGGAATTTCGCTATCTTGTATTAGTTGATAAAGAAAATCGTTATTTAGGAACTTGTTATTTTCAAATAGTTGCATTTAAAGGAGAAATGCTTTATAAATATGTTTCAAATGCCAAAAAATTAATCAAATTGGTTCTTGAAAAATCATTGAGTTTTATTGATTCAAAAATAATAGCACTTGGTAATTTGATTTTTACTTGTGAATCGGGTGTCTACTTTTCAAAAGAAATAAACGATGCAGAATGGAAAATCTATATTCAAAAAATGATTCAAAAAGTTGAAGAGCCATATAGTTGTAAAACGGTAGGCGTTTTAATTTCAGAAGAACTAAATTCAGATAATTATCCTTTTTATAAAAAATCAGGATTTGAGATTTTTGAAGTAGAAAACAAAATGATATATAATACATCACCATTTCTTAGTTTTGAATCCTATCAAAATGCGCTTTCATCAAAATACCGAATTAGAAAAAATAAAATATACAAGTTAAATGAGCATACGGAAATAATAGCTATTGATTACTCAAACTTTGGGTTGTATGAAAATGAAATCCAGAAATTATTTAACAATGTTTTGGATCGTTCAAAATTTAAATTGATGAATTTAAATTCAAACTATTTTAAAACATTTCTTGAACGAGAGCCTAATATTTTCAAAATAGAAGGCTATTTGATACAAAATCAATTGGTTGGA
Source organism: uncultured Chitinophagaceae bacterium (assembly GCA_964622955.1). GTDB lineage: Bacteria > Bacteroidota > Bacteroidia > Chitinophagales > JADJOU01 > CHPMRC01. Next base: position 6,160 of record CAZUUI010000003.1, read on the forward strand.
TTTATATCTTATTTTGAGTTCGAAAATGATATTGAAGTTCATTATTTAGGGTTGGATTATCAAAAAAATGAAACGTATAAATTGTATAATTTTATTTTATACAAAATGATTGAAAAAGGTTATGATCGGAATAAAAAAATGGTATGCTTAAGTAGGACAGCTCAAGAAATAAAAAGTACCATAGGAGCGAAGCCAGTAAAAGTATATAACTATCTAAAAGTGAATAATTCGGTAGTCAATAAATTGGTACCAATGTTTTTAGAAAAATTAAAACCAGAAAGTTGGCAAGAACGAAATCCTTTTAAAAATTAAAATTCTGAATATGACAATAGAAGAATTGCAAAAAGAAATAGATACGTGGATTCAAAATACAGGAAATGGTTATTTTGATATAATGACGAATATGAGTATTTTGATGGAAGAGGTGGGAGAATTAGCCAGAGTAGTATCTCGAAAATATGGCGAACAGGTTTCAAAAGAAGGAGAAATTTTAAATTTCGAAGACGAATTGGCCGATATTTTGTGGGTAGTTATATGTATTGCAAACTCAAAAGACGTAAATTTGACAAAAGCGTTGCATGAGAATTTGGTTAAAAAAAGTAAAAGAGATAAGAATCGCTTTAAAAAACAATAAAAAATTGAAAAAAAAAATTGTGATTAAAAAAAAGAATCTATCTTTGCACCGAAAATTCAAATAAACAAAAATTTTATTTTTATGAAAAAAACATTATTACTACTTACAATGTGCGCATTAACTGCAGCATCTTTTGCTCAGAATGCAACAAACCGTTGGTCAGTAGGAGCAGGTGTAGCTTTCACAGATTTCGTTAATCCTATCAATGGACAATACTTAATGTTGGAAAGATATAAAGGTGCTCTAAACTTGAATATCCAAAGATATTTAGGTAAATCTTTCGACGGTAGATTTAATTTTACACATAGATTTCCGTGGAAATACAGATATACAAAACG
>CAZUUI010000003.1:7141-25700 GCA_964622955.1 uncultured Chitinophagaceae bacterium
GGTTCTCCTCAAGCACTTCCAACAAGCTATAATTTAGCAACAAAAGGAAGAATGGAGTACAATTTAGCTGAGCTTTGGGATGGAGGATTGAACTTGGTTTACAAATTCAATAATGGTTATATCCTTAAAGAAAATGCATCATTTGCTCCATATATCTTTTCTGGATTGGGTGCAAATTTGATTAACCAAATAGGAAATAACAGCAGAGGTACTACAGAAGGTGGTGCTGGTTCTGATAATGTTAATCCATACATTCCATTTGGAGTTGGTTTTGCATATACAATCAATGATAAGTGGACTGCTGCATTTGAAACATCTTACAAAGCAGCTTTGGGAGATGCTTATGATTACACTCAAACTAATTTGAGATTAGGATATAACTTTGGTGGTGCTGCTGCTCCTGCTTCTGCTGATGCAGCTACTACAGCTTCTACTGAGCCTATGCCAAATGAAAATTGGTGTTCTCGTAATTGGTCTGTAGGTGCTGGTGCATCTTTCGTAAGCTACGAAGGTCCAGTTACAGGTCAAAACTTTTTATTGGATCAATATACAACTTTGTTAGGTCTTAATATCCAAAAAAGATTAAATAAAGCTTTTGATGCAAGATTGAACGGTGCTTTTGGAAACGTATGGTATCCAAATACAAGTAGAACTAATTACCCAGGATATGACAAATATCTTGTAAGCTACAGACCTGCTCAAATGGTTGACGTATCTTTGGAAGGTGTTTTCAAATTTGCTGGAACTTTGTTGAAAGAAAATGCAATTTTTGCTCCTTATATCTATGCAGGTCCAAGTGTAAACTGGATTTCTTCAATCGGAACTTGGAATAATGCAGGTGCTGATGATATCAATATGAGTGTTTCTACAGGTTTAGGTTTCAATTTCCGTACTTCTGATAGATTCTCTATTCAATTAGAGGCTGGAAGAAAATGGAAAGTTGATAATAGCTTTGATTACAATCAAGCAAACCTAAGAGGTATGTATGCTTCACGTTCCTGTGGCAGTGATGCCGCCAATTCTACAGTTGCTGCTACAACTAAAGTTGCTGATTCAGATGGTGATGGTATTGCTGATAACGTAGATGAGTGTCCTTATGTAGCTGGTAAGCCAGAATTCTTTGGTTGTCCAGATTCTGATGGTGATGGTTTAGGTGATAGCAAAGATAAGTGTCCATTTGACAAAGGTTCTGCTGCTAACCAAGGTTGTCCAGATGCTGCTACAACTCCAAACACTGTAGCTCCAACTACACCAACTACACCAACAGAAACTCCTGCTGCTCCGGCTAAACAAAACAAATTAGTACAAAGCTTTGAGGTATTCTTTGCTAATGGTACTACATTTGCTCCAAATCAAGTTGAGACTTTACAAAGAGTTGCTACATTGTTGAAAAACAATCCTAACTACACAGTTGTTATCAATGGTAACGCATATAAAGGTGGTAGCAAAGCATTGTCTCTACAAAGAGCTGAAAAAGTTGCAGGTACATTACGTATGAAAGGTGTAAACGTATCTAATGCTAAAACAGAAGGATTTGGTGATTCAAGAGCTAAATACAACAATACAAAAGATAATAGAGCAGAAATCGAAGTTTATTCTTTCGAATAGTCTAATCTAAATTTTTAAAGTATAAATTAAGACCGCTTCTTTTGAAGCGGTCTTTTTTTTACAATACATTTTTATAGAATCTGTTTAAAACTATATTGAATTAATATTTTAATTGAAGTAAATTTGCAGATTAATTTAAAATTAAAAAAGTGGGTGATCCAATAATTGTCTTAAAAGACGCTAGTATATATCAAAATGATTTTTTGGTACTCAATTCAGTTAACTTGAATATTCAAGAAGGAGAATTTGTCTACTTAATTGGTAAAACAGGGAGTGGTAAAAGTAGTTTGTTAAAAACATTATATGGTGAATTGCCATTAAATGTAGGTGAAGGTACAGTCAATGGGTTCACTTTAAATACTTCAAAACCTAGAAAAATATATGCTTTAAGAAGATCTTTGGGTATTGTTTTTCAAGATTTTCAACTATTAATGGATAGAACGGTAGAGCAAAACTTAGTTTTTGTTCTTAATGCTACAGGATGTACAAACAAAATGGAAATAAAGTCTAGAATAAAAGAAGTGTTGCAACTAGTAAATATGCAAGACAAGAGCTACAAAATGCCACACCAATTATCGGGTGGAGAACAGCAAAGAATAGTGATTGCACGTGCATTATTGAATAATCCGAGATTAATTCTTGCCGATGAGCCTACAGGTAATTTGGATCCTGATACCACTGATGAAATTATGAAATTATTAATGTATATAAATAAAAATCATAATACGGCCATTTTGATGGCAACTCATAATTATTTTTTAATTGAAAAATATCCTGCTAGACTTATAAAGGTAAGTAATGGTAAAATTATTGATGAAAAATTTTTCTAATTAACTTTTTAATTAATTTGTAGTCTAATAATTACAATTTTAAATATTACGTTGAAATCAAATAAATTAAGTACTTTTTTCTTATCATTTTTTCCAAAACTCTTTTTGGTCTTATTTGTTTTGTTTTTTATTTTGGTTATAACTATACAAGTCCCTTATATTCAAAATAAATTAGTTAGGATAGCGACAACTAAATTATCTAAATCCTTAAATACAGAAGTGAAAATTGATAAAGTAGCTATAAATTTATTAACTTCTATTCAATTGAAAGGGGTTCTCATAAGAGATTTAAATAAAGATACCGTTATTTATATTAAATCTTTTGACAATCACTATTCTATTTTTGGTTCCAATAGGTTTGTTTTAAACGAAAAAAAAATTGAGTTACAGGGAGTGCGTGTTTATTTGAATAATCAACGACAAGATAGTGTGCTAAATCTTGTAAAAATTTTTAAACAAGACAATAAACAAGTAAAAAATAAGACATCTGATTCTACCTCGCCAAATACGAATACTAATTCAGGTTTATTAAGTAATTTGAAGCTTAATGAAATTATTATTCGCGATTTTAAAATTCAATTTGATAGAAAGTATAAGTATGAATTATTGAATGGTTCTGCTAATTATATTAAAATTGATTTGGGAGGTAATACATTGAATAAGGATGTTATCCCCATTAAATCTATATTGTTAGAAAAGCCTTTTTTTAGTTTTTATATTTTCAAGAATAGTATTCCTCCAAAAGATAAAACAAAACCTCAGTATTTATCCATTCCTCTTAAATTGGATGTGTCAAATCTCCAGTTAAAGGAAGGACGTTTTAAATTTAGAGATGAAAATGGAAGCACAGTAGCCTATCCACATCATATAGCTTTTTCAGATTTAGATGTAAATAAAATTAATATTAATGCAGATAGTCTTAAAACTCGAACAGGAACTATTCAAGCAAAAGTGAAGCTATTTAGTTTTAAAGAAAAATCGGGTGTTTTTGTTCATAATTTAAGAGCAAATGCTTATTTTTCATCCTATAAAATGGTTGCAAATCAATTAGATTTTAAAACAAATAATTCCCATTTTAAAGGAAGTGTACGTTTTGATTATAATCATATGATGGAATATTTGCAGTTTGCAAAAAAAATAAAAATTACTGCGTCATTATCAAAATCAATTTTTGGCGTTGAGGATTTAGGCTATTTTGTTTCAAATATTCAAAAGTATCAGCAAAATAAAATTTCCTTTAATTCACGCTTTAAAGGAACTTTAAATGATTTGAAGCTAATTAATTTTGTTGGAAATGCAAATAATGGTATCAAATTAAATGGAGATATACATTTGACCTCGTTGTTTCCAATTGAAAAATTAGATATTAATGCCAAAATAAAATCTATTTCTGGGAGTAAAAAAGATATGGAGTATTTTCTGAAAGGTTTAAGACTGCCTATTAATATTTCCAGACTGGGGAAATTGCAATATAGAGGAAATTATAATGGTAATTTTTCGAAGTTTATGTTGCATGGATTCCTTAGCACTGAAATAGGCTCTGTAAATCTTAAAAATGTGAAATTTGATTTTGAAGCACCTATTTCATCTTATGAAGGAGGAGTTGATATTTCAAATTTTCAATTATCCAATTTTATGGAATCCAAGACACAGATATCTAATTTATCTGCTTCAATAAATGTAAAAGGTAAAGGGTATAAATTTGAAGATTTAAATTCCTATATGAGTGGCCGTATTCATTCAATTGTGTTTAATAATTATGTTTATAATAATATTTTATTAAATGGTAATTTTATTAAAAAACAATTTCAGGGAAATATTTCTTGTGTAGATCCCAATTTGTTAATGACTTCTTCGGGTTCATTTTCTCTTTCCGAATCAAAACCTGAATTGAAAATGAATATAGATTTGGAACATGTAAATTTACAAAAATTAAATTTTTCAAAAAAAGAACTTATTATAAAGTCTAAGGTGAATGCTTTTTTTGTAGGGAAAAATATAGATGATATCAATGGACAAATAATGCTAAATGAGCTATCTGTTTTGGATAATACTTATGGGAAAAATAAAACGTATCATTTTTCAAATTTAAAATTAACTTCAAATATATTAAATGATAATTATAGGATAATAGATATTAATTCAAAAGAGATTTCGGCAAAAATGCAAGGTGATTTTAAGCCTTCAGAAATACCTATACTATTCAAAGGTTATTTGGTTAATTATTTCAATTTTAATGATAATAATGAATATGCTCCAAATTTTTCGAAGTCTTATTTTTCATTGGATGTAAGTTTAAATGAAATAAAAAATTATTCAACATTATTTGTCAATTCTTTAAAAAATATAGAAAAAGGTAGCTTTAAAGCTAATTATTATGGTTCCAAAAATGAACTGAATATCAATGGAGATCTTCTAAATACTACTTTTTCAAATGTTTTTGTTCCAAATTTAAAAGTTACAAGTACTTCTACCTTATCAGATTTTAATACATTTTTAAAATTAGATAGTATATTTGTTGATGGTAATTTGGCCGCAACTCCCTTGGTGATTTCGTTAAAAGATATAAAAAAAGGATTGAGGTTAAATGCAGAGCTCATGGATAAGCATGCACCTAATTTTGTTGAGTTTAATGCAAGTTTAATTAAAGATAATGGTGACTATATATTTAAAGTATTGCCATTTACTTCATATTTTAATAGAAAAACATGGAATGTAGATGCTTCAAATATATTGACTTATAACCCCAATTTGAAGAAATTATTCATAAGAGATATGACTTTTTTTAAAGACAATCAAAAATTAAAAATTAATACAAAAGAAAAAGGTGATATTAAAAATATTGTATCTATCGATTTTGAGTCAATATTTTTGAATGAGATAATTAGTGGGTTTTTACCAAATTTAAAAGGTAATTATGGAACGCTTCAGGGAAATCTATCAATAGATAATATTTTAGAAAATCCTTCGCCAATTGTAAATGTTCAAGTAAAAGAACTTATTTTAGAAAATACAAAAATGGGGGATGTCGTTATCAAAAGTAAATCAGAAGAAGATAGAATTATTACAGATCTTAAACTTTTTGGAGATTATGTAGATTTAAATGTAAAGGCCGATTATTTCCCCAAAAGTAAAAATGATTCATTTATAGCTAGTGTTAATTTGAACGGAATGAACCCAAAAATATTAAATAGCTTTTTGAAGGATTATATATATGACATGAATGGGAAAATTAAAGCAGATTTATTGATTCAAGGTACTTTTGAAAATCCAAATATTGAAGGGGAAGTTTTGATTGATACACTTTATACAAAAATAAATACAATACATACCGCTTATACATTCAAAAATCAAAAAATAAACTTTAGTAAAAATCTAATTGAATTTAAAAATATAGAACTTAAAGATGAGTATAATAATATAGGTAAAACTTCTGGAAAAATTACACATCAAAATTTACATAATTTTAAATTAGATATTCATGCTACTTCCAAAAGATTTTTTTGTATGAATACCACCAATATTCATAATAATAGTTTTTATGGGAGTGTTTTCGCAGATATTGATGTTAATTTTTTAGGGGCAATAAATGATAGAATAACTATTGCTGCAAAAGGACAAAATTTAGATGGTTCCTCATTGACTATTGCTTTTAATAACTCTCAAAATACTGAAAAGTATAATTTCTATGAGTTTATGGATAAAAATCCTCAAAGAAAAGAACAAGATGCTATTCAAAAATCCAAGAAAAGAAAATTAAGTGGAGTTAATTTAGATTTTAATTTTAATATTAATAAATCAGGAAGATTGACAATTTTATTTGATCCTGCTACTGAGGATAAAGTAGAATGTACAGGAGAGGGTAAAATAGCTTTCAAAATGTCTCCTGAAACTGATATGGATATAAAAGGTACATATACATTGTCCGGAGGAACTTATCTGTTTACATTCCAAAATTTTATACAGCGTACTTTTTATTTAAATCCTGGAGGAGAAATACAGTTTTTAGGTGATCCTTGGCAGTCACAGATTGATGCAAGTGCTACTTTTAAAGCTAGAGCCTCTGCACAAGAATTGGTTGAAGCCTATTATGGAAATACAACGGATCAAACAATTATAGCAGCTGCAAAAAATATGGTAAAAGTAAATGTAACGTTGAACATGAAGAAAAAATTAATACAGCCATACATAAGTTATGATATTGATATAGAACAGAATAACAATACTCTTCAAAGTGCGTTTGAATCTATAAAAACAACAACAAGAAATAATGAAAATGAAATGAATCGTCAAGTTTTTGGCTTGTTGGCGTTACAGCGATTTTTTCCTCCTAACGTTACAGGATTTGAAAAAGTTGGACTTCAAAATACCGATTTTTCAAATACGGCAATTGATCTAGTAACGGGAAAAGTTTCAGGCTACATATCCGATTGGTTGGGCAAAACGATACAAGGATTTAATTTTGACTTTAATTATAGAAATAGTTCTATTACTTCAGAAAATAATAATATCTATACTAGAAATGAGTTAAAAGTTGCTTTGTCTCAAAAATTATTTAACGATAGATTGATTTTTAATGCAGGTGGGAATTATAATTTTGGACAAAATGCATCAACAAATTCAAATAGTGCTTTTTTTGGAGGAGATTTTGATATAGAATACTTAATTTTACCGTCTGGAAATTTGAGAAGTAAATTTTATACTACAATTGATAACGATCCATTGAACTCAAAATATATAAATAAAAGAGGTGCCGGTATCATTTATAGAAAAGATTTTGATAATTTATTAAATTTCTTAAATTTTAGAAAAAATAAAGATAAATAAGAACAATGAACGAGAAAATAGTCATTTATGATTTTGGGTCGCAGTATACACAACTTATAGCTAGAAGAGTTAGAGAGCTCAATGTATACTCAGAAATTGTGCCTTATTTCAAAGAAATTGATTTTGAGGATAAAAGTATAAAAGGAATAATACTGTCAGGAAGCCCAGCTTCTTGCTTAGATGAAACACATCCTGAAATAGATTTGAAGAACATAATTGGAAAGTTGCCTATATTAGCTATATGTTATAGCGCACAATATTCTATGAATTTGCTTGGAGGTAGAGTAGAGAAGAGTAGCGTGAGAGAATATGGTAGAGCACAGATAAAAATAGAGAATTCTTGCAGCCTTTTTGAAGGACTTGGTGATGCACTCACAATTTGGATGAGCCATAGTGATAGTATCAAAGAAGTAGCCCCTCAATTTGAGATTGTAGCAAAAACAGAAAACGGGATTGTAGCTGCTTTGGCTTCAAAAGAAGGACAATTTGCACAACCTTTTTACGGCTTACAATTTCATCCAGAGGTTACACATTCGGATAAAGGCAAAGAATTGTTTCATAATTTTGTAATAAAAACGTGTGGATGTCAAGGTGATTGGACCTCTAATGCTTTTGTAGAGGAGCAAGTAGAATTAATACGCAAAGAAGTAGGAAACGATAAAGTAATTTTGGGGCTGAGTGGTGGTGTAGATTCTTCAGTAGCAGCTTATATTTTGCATAAAGCTATCGGCAAGCAGTTGTACTGTATCTTTTTAGATAACGGATTGCTCCGAAAAAATGAATTTGAACAAGTTTTGGAATCCTATAAAGCCAGTGGATTAAATGTAATAGGCGTAGATGCTTCGGATGCATTTTATTCACAACTAAAAGGACAGACAGACCCCGAAGCAAAACGAAAAGCAATAGGGAGGGTTTTTATAGAAGTGTTTGAAGCAGAAGCGAAAAAAATAGACGGAGTAAAGTTTTTGGCGCAAGGAACTATTTATCCCGATGTGATAGAATCTATTTCGGTAAATGGTCCTAGTGCTACTATAAAATCGCACCATAATGTTGGTGGATTACCAGAAAAATTAGGTTTTAAAATAATAGAACCGCTACGTTTCTTATTCAAAGATGAGGTGCGTAATGTGGGAAACACGCTTGGCGTATCACCCGAAATACTTAAAAGACATCCATTCCCAGGACCAGGATTGGCTATAAGAATTTTGGGTGAAGTGAATAAAGAACGTGTTCAATTGCTCCAAAATGCAGATGCAATTTTTTCAAAACATCTAGTTGAATCGGGCTGGTATGACAAAGTATGGCAGAGTGGTACAATTCTACTCCCAGTAAAAAGTGTAGGAGTAATGGGCGACGAAAGAACGTATGAGGAAGTAGTTTCCTTGCGTTGTGTACATTCGGTAGATGGAATGACAGCGGATTGGGTACATTTGCCCTATGAATTGCTTGCTAAAATTTCAAATGATATAATCAACAGTGTCAAAGGAATCAATAGGGTAGTGTATGATATTAGTTCAAAACCACCTGCAACTATAGAATGGGAATAGTTTTTGATGAATATTGCTAAGTATATTTAAAAATTAACAAATGAAAAATTGGGTTCTTTATTTCTTATTAATCTTGACGCTACCTGCTATAGCTCAGGATGATGACGATGACGATAATACTTCGGGCGATGTAATTTCAAATCCCTATGCGTATTTGGATGAATTAAAACAAGATCGCAAAAAAGTATATAACATCGTTTACATTTTGCCAATAAGAGATATTAAAACCAATGCTGTACAGCGAGATGCCCTTGCATATTGGGAAGGTGTAAATGTAGCTATGGCTAGAATTAAAAAATTGAATTCAAAATTCAAAATACATGTTTGGGACAATCAAAAAAGCGATTCTGTAACTAAAAATATTCTGAATCAATTGGAAAACATGTATGTAGATGCCATAGTAGCACCATTTCATACAAAACAAGCATTGATTGTAGCTGAATATTGCAAGAATAATAGAATCCCTATGTTTTTGCCTCAGAACCCATCGGATATAATTGCAAAAAACAATCCATTTGTGTTCAAATTGCATACATCCAAAAATAGATTGTTCTACGATATTTATCACAGTATTACTGAAAATGCGGCTGAAAAAGAAAGCGAAATCTTTTATGTTTATGACAATGAAAATAAAGCTGAACGAAAAATGGCCAATTACTTAAAATACGCATCTGAAAAGGATGGAACTAAGCGAATTAAGTTTGTACCGATATTAGATTCCGTAAATTTTGCAAAAGTAGTAGTAAAGGGTAAAAAAAATATTTTTTTAATTACTCAATACAAGGAAAATCAAATCAATGACTTCCTTGCAAGCTTGAAGAGTATAGATGAAGCGATTCAAGTATATGGACACAGTTCGTGGGCCAATTCCAATAAAATCAATAAGGAAAATTTGGCGGCACTAAACTCAAGCTTACACACCGATTTCTTTTTAAGAAAGAGCTCCAGCGATATAGATGATATTAAGAAAAAATATTTTGAAATGACTACAGATGATATTCCTTCAGAAGCTTTTTTAGGGTATGATTTAGCCAATTATATCACTACCGTTTTGGATTTGTATGGAAAAAAATTTCCTGTCAAAATTGATAAGTATTCTTATAGAGGGACTACTACAGTAATAGATATGCGCCCATTATACGATGCTTCTGGGAGATTGTTGTTTTTTGAAAATACACACAAAGATATCTTGAAGGCATTTCCTGAAGGATGGTTTAAAATAAATGATTAATGGAACATTTAGAGAGTATCATTCAATCTATAATTTTTACAGCACCAGAACCAATTTCCTCTGATGAAATTTTAGAGATTTTCACTACTAAAGATTCGAGTGAGATTTCTTTGGACAAAATACATGATTCATTAAATCAGATTAAAAAACGCTTTGATGATAAAAGTTTTGGATTTGAATTGATAGAAACAGTTCTTGGATACAGCTTTGCGTCTAAAAAAGAAAATTATCCATATATCGCTAAGTATATTGAAGCCAATCAAACAAAAAAATTGTCAAAATCAGCCTTAGAAACAGTCTCTATAATTGCATTCAATCCTAATAGTACCAAATTGGATATTGAACAAATTCGTGGCGTTTCGGCAGATTATGCTATAGATAAATTACTAGAAAAAGAATTGATACAAATTTCTGGAAAGCGCGACACTGCTGGAAACCCTATTACCTATTCTATAACTAACAAATTTCTTGATTATTTTGGGATAAAATCATTGGATGAATTGCCTAGTTTTCAGTCTTTGATTAAGGAAGTAAATGAAATAGGTGAAGAAACTGATGTAACGAATTCTTAATTTTATAAACCAATGAACGAAGAGAAAAAGTTTAAAAAATTTTATATCTATATTATTGTTTTCTTTTTGATTACCAATATTGTAGCTATATTTTTTGTTTTTAAGAAATATAGAAATTTTAATAAACAGGAAAATAAAATTGCAAGTGCCAAATTAAAATTTGCAGAATTAAGAGATGCTTTTGAAGCAGCGGTAGATTCTTCTCAAATGGATTCGTTTTATTTAAATAATTTATATGAGATTAAAGAAGAAATCGGTTATGTAGATTCTTTGCTATTGAAAAATCAATTGGATAAAATTGATTTTAATACACTCCAAACTAAAATTGATGATTTTGTTGTAAAAACAAATAAGGCAGCTGACGATAGCACTGCAATGTGATTTATTATTGTTTTTTTGTATAATATAATAGACGAGTGTTTATTCCTATTTTGGAGTTTAATATTAAATCGTTTATTTTTGCGTTGATTAAGTATAAGTTATACAAATGCAGGTAATTGACAAATTTTATTATACAATAGGAGAGGTTTCGGAAATCTTGAATACACCTGCGTCTCAACTTCGTTTTTGGAGTGGAGAGTTTGATTTAAAAATACGAAAGAACAGAAAAGGTGATAGACTTTTTCAGAAAGAAGATATGGAAATGCTCAGGCAAATACGATATCTTTTGAAAGTAGAAGGCTATACGATAGAAGGTGCCAAGAAGCATTTGAAGCTTAACAAAAATATTGAATTAAAAGAGGAGTTAGCCGATGTGCCTGAGAAGATGCCCGATTTATCATTGATTAAAGCGGAGTTGGTATCTTTGAAAAAATCGTTGGAAGAAATACGAGACAATATGCACTTGTATTCTTAGACAATAAAATAAATTATAGATTAAATGAGTAAAATTAATGTAGCAATCGTTTCGGGAGGTTATGATGCGGAGCGTATAATTTCGCTGAAAAGTGCCCGTGTTGTGAGAGCTAATTTGGATGCGTCTAAATACAATACTTGGATTATTGATATTACAAGAGAGGCTTGGACCGATATAGATTCAAAATTAGTGATAGACAAGAATGATTTTTCATTGCCGGCGGCTTCCAAAATAGTATTTGATGTCGTTTTTATGTGCTTGCACGGCTCACCTGCCGAAGATGGCAAGATTCAAGGCTATTTTGAAATGCTTCAAATCCCCTATACTGGCTGTGATGCTAGAAGTAGTGCCATTACAATGGATAAAATTTTTAGTAAAAAAATAGCACATTCAATTTTGGATGTTCAAACGGCACGATTTGTAGAAGTGATGGATATAGCGCATATACCGTTAGATGAAATTAAAAAAATAGGATTGCCTTTATTTGTCAAACCCAATGATGCGGGCAGTAGTTTTGGAGTGAGTAAGGTGAAAAGTTGGGATGAACTTGTTCCTGCTATCGAGGAGGCTATGAAGCATTCAAAAAGAGCTGTGGTAGAAGAGTTTATTGAGGGAAGAGAGTTGGCGCAAGGTGTATTTGAGCACGAAGGTGTTTTGACGGCATTGCCTATTACAGAGGTGGTTTCGGAGAATGAGTTTTTTGATTTTGAAGCAAAATATGAAGGAAAATCAAAAGAATTGACACCGGCGCCTAATATTTCAAAAGAACTTGAAGCTAAAATTAGCGAATATTCCATTGCGTTGTTTCAAGAATTTGGGTGTAAGGGGCTTACTCGAATAGATTATTTTCTTCGTGGGGAGGAAATTTTCTTTTTGGAAGCCAATACACTTCCTGGACTCTCAGAAGCTAGTATTTTTCCTCAGCAATTGGTTTGCAAGGGAATTCCATTAAGCGATGCTTTTGAAAGTTTGGTGCTTTCGGCTCTTAAAAAATAAAAAATTTACGTATTGAAATATTTATTCATTTTATTTATATTCGTTTCACAATCTATTTCAGCTCAATATCAAGAGGGCGATTTATTGTTTCAAGATTGTGATTGTGGCGATATGTGCAACGCTATAGAAGAGGTAACTACGAGTAAGAACAACGCGCGTTTTTCGCATATTGCATTGGTAGTAAAAAATGAGGAGGGACAATTGCAAGCTTTAGAAGCTAATGTGAACGGCGTAGTGATAGTACCATTAGATGATTTTATTAATAGATATAAAACCAAAGAGGGAAATCCGACCATAGCCATTGGACGCTTGGAGGTAAAGTACTTGGAATTGATTCCCAATGCCATTTCGTATGCCAAATCGAAGCTAGGAATGCCTTATGATACTGTTTTTTTGATGCACAACAAAATGTATTATTGCTCGGAGTTGATATACGAAGCATTTCGATATGCTAATAACAATCGAGATTTTTTTAAGCTATATCCTATGACTTTTAAGGATAAAAAGACTAATCAATTTCATCCTGCATTTGAATTGTATTACCAAAAAATGAAAAGAACAATTCCAGAGGGAAAAATGGGGATTAATCCTGGATCTATAAGTAGAGATCCAAAAATTTCGCTATCATTTTTGTATTAATTTGAAAGGAATATGAATTGGGATTTGACCAAAATTCAGTGTGATGATTTTGAAGAAAAAGCACTTCAAGCCTTTCGATATCAATATGATTCTTGTGAAATCTATCGTCAATTCTGCAAAGGTATCAAAGTAGAAAAAGAAGCTGTAGCGTCATTGACAGAAATTCCTTTTTTACCTATTTCTCTTTTCAAAACCCATAAGGTCGTTTCTACACCTACAAATTTAGATTTTTATTTTGAGAGTAGCGGTACTTCGGGAATGAGCACTTCCAAACATTATATTCGTGATATAAATCTATATCATCAAAGCATTGACTTGAGCTTTCAATCTTTTTTTGGCGAAATTGCCGATTATAGTGTGTTTGGTTTATTGCCCCATTACCTTGAACGAAGTCATTCTTCGCTGGTTTATATGGTGAAAAGGTGGACAGAACATTCGCAGCAATTGGAAAAACATTTTTATCTCAATGAGTTGAATGCATTGATAAAATCCCTAGAAAAAGCTGTTCAAGAAAAGAGGAAAATAATTTTGATTGGAATTAGTTTTGCAATAATGGATTTGATGGCAGATTTTGAATCGGAATATAAGGATTTGATATTGATAGAAACGGGCGGTATGAAAGGTATGAGGCGAGAAATTCCCAAAAATGAATTATTCCAAATGATGCGTGAAAAATTTCCCAGCGCCACTATTTGTTCTGAATATGGAATGTGCGAACTCTTGAGCCAATCTTATGCTATCAATAATCTAAAATTCAAAACGCCTGCTTGGAAAAAAGTATTGGTGTCGGAAGTCAATAATCCTTTATCTACTGCATTTGAAGGAAGTGGTGTAGCTAAAGTTATCGATTTGGCCAATATCCATAGCTGTAGTTTTATAGAAACACAAGACTTGATTTCATTGTCCTCTCAAGGTGATTTTGAGATTTTGGGACGAAAAGACAATAGCGATATTAGAGGTTGTAGTCTAATGTATTCCTAGAAAACCATATAACAAAGCCCAAGATTAAAACGAGCAAAATAGGCGTTTTCATCATGTCTCAAGACCCCGCTTTTACTTAATGCAAAAGACAATCCAAATTCTGTGCCGTATGTAAGTAAGAATCTATTGGAAATGGGATAGTTTCGTTCAATGACTAAACTAGCTCCAGCACTACTATTGGAGACTGTTTCGCCTGTGATTAAATTTAGGGAATAAGTCCCATAATGAAGACCAAGTCCCCAACGAGTTCCAATGGGTGCGATATGATTAGATGTTAAAATTCTTGCTTGAATGGCTAATGAATTTCCAGAAAGTTCTTCATTTTTTACAGATCCAAAAACTATTTTGGTGCCTATATCGGTTTTTTTACCTAAGGTATAATTTATACCGCCATAGTAACTTAAGCAATTAGTAATTTCTTTATCTATATTAAAAGGTGAAATGCCACCACCACCTGTGATATAGAATTTTTTTCCAAGAAATCCAGGTGTTTTATATGTGTAAAAATTTTGTGAAAACGCTAGATTGTATGAAAGCGCTATTAAAAATATTAGTATAGACTTCTTCTTCATTGGATTATTTTTTTGTTGATTCTAGTTTGTTTAAAACGTATTTTGTATGTTTAATATCATTAAGGAATGTATATAAAACTGCTTTTCCCATCAAACGATTGTCTTTCATTTTCATCAAAATTTCGTTTTTATAGTCTATTTCTCCTGTACTTAAATTAAGTGTAACAGCATAAAAGTCATAAGCTGAACCAAACATTAGAAATTCGGGCAGAGCTAGATAAGGCCACAAAAACATCCCATATATAGTAAGTGCATAACTATTAGATCTATATGGAGCGGCTCCAATAAAAAGAATATGATCCGATTTGTATTTAGCTCTTAAGTCGTTTAAGATTTTTTTATCAACCAAATTAGGTTTGTACACATAATTATTAAATGTTACATTATTAAAATATTCTTTAATTCTTGAAATGTCATTTAATTTATCCACATCATCTGAAGAAAGGGAATTATTGTCCAATATTTCCATATCTAATTTTGCTAATTTAGCGGCATCAAG
Source organism: uncultured Chitinophagaceae bacterium (assembly GCA_964622955.1). GTDB lineage: Bacteria > Bacteroidota > Bacteroidia > Chitinophagales > JADJOU01 > CHPMRC01. The sequence continues at coordinate 22,300 of CAZUUI010000003.1, forward strand.
TAATTGTTCTTTAAATTCTTCGTTTCTTTTCTCATCTTTAGCCATTTTTTTTGAAGTAATGTCTACTTTTTTGTATTTTCTAAAATAAGGAAAATAAACAATAACTTTATTAATTGTCCCTACATTATTTTCATCTATCCATTTTTCAAATTCCTTTTTATTTTCGGTTTCAAGTTTTTTAAGCGATTCATCCAATTCTTTTGCTTCATTAAAAATATTTTTCAACTCTTTTTCGTCCTTGAATTCGCTCATTGATGCCACAACCAAATTATCGAATTTCCCACTTTTATTGTCATCGTTTTTCTTTGACTTCTTTTTCTTTTTATAAACTTCTTTATTTGGTTTACTATCGGTATATGCTTCTTTTGAAATTTCTACATCTTTGAAAAAGTTTTCATCTATCGAAAAATCTTTTTTTAATTTATAAGCCAACGATACGCATAAATTTTTGAATTCTTCATCCTCTGGGTACATTTTATATTGTTGATAGCAATAGTTTAATGCGGTCGTAATTAATAATGCTTTATCGGTATTGTACATATTGTACATCATATATAAATAATCGGAATAGTAACCTTTTGCTTTATTGAACTTTGTATGAACCGTTTTCCATTCTTTATTTGAAAACAATGCCATACTTCCAAAAGATTTAGCAAATAGCTTTTTGTAGTATAGATCGCTTGAATCGATCAATAATAGACCCGCCGAATAATAGCTAGCTTCCTCGTAATTGTGCAAAATGATTTGATTTCGAATACTTTCAATGATTGCATTGCGTTTGATATTATAAAATTCTTCTTCTGAGTCTACAATGAAGTCTTCGCCATAAGAAGTGTCTATTTTTTCGCTGACCATTTTATCAAGAAGAATTTTTCTTCTCAATGGTGCTTCTGGGTGTGTAGTTTCAAAGGTATAAGTGTCTTCTTCATCATCTTTTTTGTCGTCATCATCTTCATCATCTTCGGAGGTCTTTTTATTGCTTTTCGACAAAACAGAAGTCTTTTCTTTTTTATTTTTTTCCTTTTCTTTACTTTTTTTCTTACCTTTATTATTTGCTTCTTCTTTGAGCCTTTCTTCTTCTTGTTTTGCTCTTTTTTCCAATCGTTTTACCATGCTATCTGTAGCCAATTCATAAGGAATTATAGAGTCTAATTCATATTTATTGTTAAAGAAAAGCTTTGAATTTGAGATCATTTCTCTAGGAAATTTATAATCCATTAATGGAAATTCGGTTCTTTCCAAATCTTCAAACGTTAATAATGCACTTGTTCTTCTATATTTAGACTTTAAAAAAAGTTCCAATCCTTTACTATCAGCTTCTTTTTCTTGTTCGTGGGAAAATTGATTTATTGAAAAAATATCATCTTTATTTTTTGTGTATCCTTTTGGAAGTACATCCGTTACTTTTTCAAATGTTTTTATGGAATGTTTTTGTGTATAATGCGAAATTTCGTGTGCCAATACAAATGCAATCTCAGCTTCGGAATGTAGATAAGAAAATAATCCAATGTTAAAAAACACCTTGCCATTATTATAAGTAAAAGCATTTGGCACATGATGTTTTACGGCATAAACGGTAATAGTTTTTCGCAATTCTTCATCATCTTTTAGTAGCTCATCTTTAATTTTATTGAGATAATTGCTATACATGTCATTATACAAAACATCTCCACTCAGTAGTAACTGATGAATAGAAAAAGCACTGTTAGCCGCAAAAGCCTCTCTTTTCTTTTTTTTCTTATCTTTTTTTGATGCGTTTTCTTCAATTGCAGTTTTGATTTTTTCAGATCTTTTTATTAAAATATCATCAGGTATTTTACCTGTAGATTTTATGGGTTCAAAACTTGGGGCATTTTGACAAAAACAAATATTGATAGATACAAATAGTATCAACAAACTATAGATAGCTCTCATTGTGTTAATTTTTGAGCAAAAATATCAAAAAAAAATTACTTGATTTTAATTTTTTAAAATTGTATTTATCTAAAACGTCTAATTTTCTTTGCTTCTCTATCTTTACGAGTGGATTTTGAAGGTGGGATAAATTTTTTATTAGGATTGTTCAAATTTTTGAGCTTCAAGACTTCTTCTTCTGTCAAAAAACGCCAAGTGCCTCTAGGCAAATCTCTTTTTGTCAATCCTGCAAATACAATTCTATCCAAATATTTAACTTGAAATCCCATGTGTTCGAAAATACGGCGCACTATACGATTTTTGCCACTATGAATTGCTACACCTACTTTATTTCTACTTCTAGGGTCGGAATAGGCTATATCATCTACTTTGATAAAACCATCTTCCAGCTCTACTCCGTCCGCAATCTTTTCCATTTCTTCCATTGAAATTTCATTGTCAAGCTCGGCTACGTATATTTTCTCAATATTAAATTTTGGATGTGTGAGTCGCTGCGTAAGTTCGCCATCATTTGTGAGAAGCAAAAGTCCCGTTGTATTTCGGTCCAATCGTCCTACAGGATATATTCTTACATTGCCAATGGATTTATCCTGCTTTAATTTGGGCATGATAATATCTACAACCGTTTTTCGATCTTTTTCGTCCGAAGTTGTGGTAATATAATCCTTTGGTTTATTCAATAAAATATAAATAAAACGTTCGGGTTTTATCAATTTTCCTTTTACTTTTACAATATCTTCAGGGCCTACTACTACGCCCATAGTATTCACCACGCTACCGTTTATCATTACCTCGCCATTTTTTATTAGCTGGTCTGCATCACGTCTGCTGCATAGTCCCGAGTGTGCTATATATTGATTTAATCTCATGGTGCAAAATTAAATGCTTTCTTATAGATAATGTATTTTATTTTTGTATTCAATATTATAACAATATTATTAAAACTAAATTATTGATAAATGTTTACAGGAATTGTTGAAAATCAGGCTATTATTGAAAAAATTATACAAAATCAAAACAATGTAGAAGTTTGGTTTTCAAGTAATTGGACACATGAATTCAAAATAGACCAATCCATAGCGCACAATGGCATTTGTCTTACTATTGATAAAATGGAAGGAACTCAATATCGCATTACCGCCATAGAAGAAACCCTCAAAAAAACAACGCTTTCCTGGTCGCAGCCTCAACAAAAAATAAATATTGAACGATGCTTAAAACTTGGCGATCGTCTCGATGGGCATATCGTACAAGGCCATGTAGATACAGTAGCGGATTGTATATTGGTTCATCAGCAAGGCAATACAACAGAGTTTACATTTCGCATAGCTCCTTCACAACTTGGGTATATTATCGAAAAAGGTAGTATTGCGCTTGATGGAATTAGCCTTACGACTCATACTTTGATAGACGACACCTTTAAAGTATCGCTGATTCCATACACCCTCAAGCATACCAATGCTAATCAATGGCAACAAGGTTCAAAA
>CAZUUI010000004.1:0-934 GCA_964622955.1 uncultured Chitinophagaceae bacterium
ACCTTGTGCAAATACAGAAGCATAATAAGTAGCCATACCTGGCATAATATCTTCGGGTCTATTTACAAATGGTATTGATTTTCTTTCAGGAATCGAACAACTTGCTGCCAATGTAGCGGCTCCTACTGTAAATCCTAAAGACTTTAAGAAATCTCTTCTATTGTGAGCATTATCAGAAATAGGCTCTACAATTCCTTGTAATACAGGTAAATCCTCTGCGAATTCTTTTGCATTACCTTTGTCCATATTGTTTGAAGGATTAATTTCTTCAATATGTTGCCAATATATTTTCTCTTGCATATTTTTTATGATTATAGCAATTAAATAATTTAATTCAAATTAATATTAATAGTGACATTTTTGACACTCAGTTCCTCCGATATCACTTACTGTTACTCTTTTTCTAGTACCGTTTTTCATTTCTTTGTGATATTTTTCAAATACTTTGTAGTAAGAATTATCTACAAACTGAACATCATGATTTCTATGACAATTGATACACCATCCCATAGATAGTGGAGCATATTGATATACTTCTTCCATGGTCTCAATAGGTCCGTGACATGTTTGACATTCTACTTTACCTGCATTTACGTGTTGTGCGTGATTGAAATAAACGTGGTCAGGTAAATTATGAATTCGTATCCATTTTACAGGTTTTGGAGTTTTTGTATATGCTGTCCCATCCCATCCCACTGCATCATAAATTTTTTGAATTTCGGATTTGCCATATTTTGGTCCTTGATTTACTGCTTTGTGGCAATTCATACAAGTAGAAACTGATGGTATATTTGCATGTTTTCCATCTGCTGCTGTAAAGTGACAATATTGACAATTGATTTTATTTTTTCCTGCGTGTAATTCATGTGAAAAACGAATAGGCTGAGTAGGTTGGTATCCTTGTTGACGACCCAATCCAATGGCACTTTTTCCT
>CAZUUI010000004.1:944-8025 GCA_964622955.1 uncultured Chitinophagaceae bacterium
AAATTACTACTACAGCCAACATCAATGCAGATTTGAAAGTAGACTTTAGATAAAATGGTTTTTTGTCTTTTTTAGGCAAAGTCAATTTGAATGAACCATCATCTTCTTTTGAAAGCTCCATTCCTTCAACTTCTTTTGAAGTTTTACCTAATATATATACTAATAGCAACAAGAAAACAAAAGCTAAAATAATTCCAATGGTATAGCTAGAAGTAGTACCTTCTTCTACTTTTGCAGACTTTGCATCTGCACCTGCACCTTCAGCTTTTGCTGGAGAAGCAGAAGCAGGATTTGCTATGTATGCTAAAATGTCAGCCATTTCAGCATCAGAAATTTGTCCAGCAAAAACGCTCATCGCACTTCCATCAAAATCTTTCATTTTTACTGCATAAGGCATTCCAGCAGCTACAGGATCATTCCAGTTTAGAATCCATGATTTTAACCATTCTTCTCCACTTTTTCCTTTGAACTCACCAGCAGCTTTCCATCTGTCAATAACACCTTCAAGTGCAGGTCCAGTCATTTTTTGTTTTAGTGAAACATCGTGGCAACTTCCACATTTACTTCTAAATAATGTTTTACCTGCTTTTGCGTCTTGTGCATATCCATTAAATGATATTAATGTAAATAAGCAAGCAAGTAAATAAATCGGCATAAGTATTTTTCTTATCATCAGCTATTTTTGTTGAGCAATTTTATAAATACGGCGCAAATATACAAACTCTTTTTAAAATCAAACGAAAGATTGAAAAAATGTTGTTGATTACACGCTTATTTAGATTTATTCTAAATAAAAAAAGTTGATAATTAATAATTTAACTTATTTTGAGGATGTTGAAATTTTTTTAGATTTTTTTTTAAAAAATATTGAAATAAAAAGACTAAAATCTCTTTTTTAACCTATCTAGCTCACGTTTGTTGTCTTTTTCTTTGATAGATTGTCTCTTATCAAATACTTTTTTTCCTTGAGCAAGCCCTATTTCCAATTTTACATAGCCGGTTTCAGACATTTTTAATTCAATAGGGATAATAGTAAAACCTCTTTCTTTAATTTTGTTTTCTAATGCTTTTAATTCTTTTTTGTTTAATAATAATTTTCGTTCACGATTAGGCTTATGATTTAAATAAGTTCCTAATTTGTATTCACTGATATTCATATTCTTTACATACAATTCGGACTTTTTAAAATAGCAGAATGCCTCATTAATACTGACACTACCCATTCTAATAGCCTTTACTTCAGTTCCATTCAATACAATACCCGCTACATACTTCTTCTGTATGTTATACAAAAAGTGTGCCTTTTTGTTCGAAATTAGAATATTTTTTTTTATTTTTAAATCCATGGTGTTTACTTCTTTGTCTCTAACTTGTTCATTTTATAGTATTCCATATCCCATTATCAAACGAATTATTCCCATAAAAATTACAATACTTATATAAAAGCTAGCTTTTATAGCTTCTATCAATTTAATTTTTGAATTTGCCGAAACTATTTCACTCATTGCAATTATAAAAAAAAACAATGATATAAATATATTAATATAGTTTAAACTACCTAAACAAGGTAAAAAACCTATGACAAATAATACTAAAGAAAAAATACTTAACGTGTACGATATACTCATAATCTACCTTAAACGCAAAAAGTCAAAAAAAAATTTCAAAAACGTGCAAATTATTTATCATTTGAAATATTTAAAATATTTTATATTTGCAATTCTTTAAAAAAATATAAATTTTTAATCAATAATGAACTCATATATTCCTTTGTTAATTTCTGCTGTAGTGGCATTAGGTTTTGTTTTTACTACACTTTTTGGAACACATTTATTAGGACCAAAACGAAAATCTAAAACAAAAAATGAAAATTTTGAATGTGGAATTGAGAGTCAAGGCGATGCGCGCTATCCTATTTCAATTAAATATTTTTTGGTAGCAATCCTTTTTGTGTTATTTGATGTGGAAGTTGTTTTTTTCTATCCATACGCTGTTAATTTCTTAGAAATGGGCGTTCAAGGATTTATAGCTGTGGCAATATTTGTCTTGTTTTTCTTATGTGGATTTTTCTATGTAGTGAAAAAAGGTGTTTTGGATTGGGGTAAATAAAAGTGTAACTATTATTTTTATAAATTAAAGATAAAAAAAATGAATCAATTAGATAAAATAAAAACTGAAAATATAGAAGGGTACAAAGGCGAAGGCTTTATGGCTACTAAATTTAGTGAGGCAATAGGTCTTGCTAGAGCCAATTCGATATGGCCGCTTCCTTTTGCTACTTCTTGTTGTGGAATTGAATTTATGAGTACAATGGGTCCTAATTACGATTTGGCTCGTTTTGGTTCTGAACGATTGAGTTTTTCGCCTAGACAAGCCGATTTATTAATGGTAATGGGTACTATTTCCAAAAAAATGGGGCCTATTTTGAAAAAAGTATATGAACAAATGGCTGAACCTAGATGGGTAATAGCTGTAGGTGCTTGTGCCAGTAGTGGTGGAATTTTTGATACGTATTCGGTGCTACAAGGTATTGACAGAGTCATTCCTGTAGACGTATATGTTCCTGGATGTCCTCCTAGACCGGAGCAAATAATTGAGGGTGTAATGCAAATTCAAGATTTGATAAAAAATGAAAGTATCCGCAGAAGAGATATGCCAGAATATCAAAAATTATTAGAAGCATACGAAATTGAATAAAACTAAATTTAACGATTTTATAAAATAGATAGAGAAAATGACGAACGAGGCTGTTTTAAGCGAAATGCAAACAAAATTTGGAGATAAAATTATTGCTCATTCCGAAGAATATGGTATATTGATACTAGAAATCGCATCGGGTGCAAATGTTGAAATTATGCAATATATCAAGGAAAATGAATCGTGGAAGATGACTTTTCTTACTACACTTTGTGGTATACATTACCCCGAAAAATCAGGAAATGAGCTATGTGTAATGTACCAATTGCATAGTATGGAGCACAATTATAGACTTAGATTAAAAGCCTATATTCCTATTGCAAATCCAAAAATCAAGAGTGTTTCTGGACTATTTGCTTCTGCAAATTGGCAAGAGCGTCAAGAATATGATTTTTTTGGTATTGAATTTGAAGGACATCCCGATTTGAGAAGAATTTTGAATATGGATGAAATGGATTATTTCCCAATGCGAAAAGAATACAAATTGGAAGATGGAACACGTGAGGATAAGGAAGATAAGTTTTTTGGAAGATAAAATAATTGAAGGATAAAAAGTAAATCAAAAAAAATGACAAACTTTAACGAAGAATTTTTGATAGGAACCGATAGTATTGATGGCGATATAGCTACACTGAATTTAGGCCCAACGCATCCAGCTACCCATGGTATTTTTCAAAATATATTGAAAGTAGATGGCGAACGAATATTGAGTGCAGAGCCCACAGTAGGTTATATTCATCGTGCTTTTGAAAAAATAGCGGAGCGCAGAGCGTATTATCAAATCACAACTTTGACTGATAGAATGAACTATTGTTCTTCACCTATCAATAATATTGGATACGAAATGGCTGTAGAGAAATTGGCAGGGATTAGTGTTCCAAAGCGTGTAGATTATATGCGAATAATAATGATGGAGATGGCGCGTATTGCGGATCATATTATTTGTAATTCTGTAATAGGTGTAGATACAGGCGCATTGACAGGATTTACTCATATTTGGCAGTGGAGAGAAAAAATCTACGATATGTATGAAGAAGTAAGTGGCGCTCGTTTGACTACCAATATGGGTAGAATTGGTGGATTTGAAAGAGATTTTAGCCCTAAATTTCACGAGAAAATTAAAAGTTTTATCAAAGAATTTCCAGCGGCTTTTCAAGAGTTTTCTAATTTATTGGAAAGAAACAGAATTTTTATGGATAGATGTATCGGTGCAGGGCCTATCACTGCAGAAAGAGCGTTGGAATATGGTTTTACAGGCCCTAATTTGAGAGCGGCAGGTGTGGACTATGATGTAAGAATAGCCGAACCATACAGTTCATATAATGATTTTGATTTTACAATTCCCGTAGGAGTAAATGGCGATACATACGACCGTTTTATGGTGCGTCAAGAAGAAATATGGCAAAGTTATTATTTAATGAAAAATGCTTATGAAAATTTACCTGAAGGACCTTTTCATGCCGATGTTCCCGAATTTTTCTTACCTCCAAAAGAGTTGGTTTATAGCAATATGGAGGCTTTGATCTATCAATTTAAAATTGTGATGGGAGAAATTCCAATACCAGCTGGCGAAGTGTATCATGCCGTTGAAGGAGGAAATGGCGAATTGGGATTTTATATTATCAGCGATGGCGGTAGAAGTCCATATCGTTTGCATTTTAGACGTCCATGTTTTATATACTATCAAGCGTATCCCGAAATGATTAAAGGTTCTGTTCTCAGCGATGCCATTCTTACTATGAGTAGTATGAATGTAATTGCAGGTGAATTGGATGCGTAGAAATTAGACGATGCTTTTTATGGATTTAATTCCGAAGATTCACTTTTAATAAGCTGTATATTTGATATTTCAAATATCAAATCTGCCAATTCTTCATAATCCCAACTAAATGCAAATTCACCAAAAGTGATAACTTTTCCTTCATAATCAAAAGCTAATTTTTTGCTACCATGTACGTTTCGTATAACGTTTTCTTGTACACCAAATCCAGTATAATCAATTGATTTTCCGTGCAATGGATGATCAGATGCTACAGGTATATCTAAATATCTATAATTATGTATTTTGTCTAATTCAAAAATTTGATATTGAACTTTAAAAAATCCATATTCTTTAATAGTCAATGTTTTACTATCAATAATTATCTCCTCATACGAATAGATTTTATTAAACATTCTATAAGCTGCTGCAAAATACAATGAAACCAAAACTATTAAAATTATAAATCCTATATTAAAGAAACTAAAAGTGGTTTCAAGTATTAAACCTCCAAAAAAAAGGACTATTGATGTAAAAACAATAAAATAAAAGGCATACAAAACCTTTAATTTTGTTGAATTTAGGTCTTTTATTCTTACTGTTTTGCTATTTTCGTTAGTCCTTATTTCCATAATATTTTATCTACTTTTATATATTTATTTCATAAAATTTCTATATAAGGACTCTTCAATTTTTGAATAAAAATGTGTTCTGACGTCTTTTAATTTATTGAAATACGGATTAATTACTTCAATCGAAGGATTTGATTTACAAAATACTTTAAATTCTGATAATTGCATTTTCTTTAAAGTTTCATTTTCTTTATAAAAAACCCAATTTCTCTCAAAAAAAGACATATTGAATTTTTGTTCAATATCTTTCACAATCTTTACACTGGAATCTATCCCACAGCCACTCACGGCATGAAGGGATTCATCTACTGCAATAATAACTATTTGATTTTCAATCAACAATATCGAATTTTTCATTGCTGCGCCATGACTTTTCCATTGATTTGAGAAATCATCTAATTGTTTTTGAATATCTTGAAATTCAGAATCAGAAAATGCTCTATTTGCAAAATAAATCCAAATTTTGGAATTATCGGCAAAGTCCGATGTAGCTTGTAGAAAATCTTTTATCGTATTCATCAATTATTCCTTAACAGCTTCTACGTCTGCATTTATTTTTTTAATCATACCGATTAAAGCACTACCTGGACCTCATTCAACAAATTTTGAAGCGCCCTATGCTATCATATTCTCTACACATTGAGTCCATTTTACCGACCCCGTCAATTGATCTATCAAATTTTGTTTTATCTCCGAAGGTTGGCTATGCGACTTAGCGGTAAAATTTTGGTATATTGGGCAAATAGGTTCATTAAAAACGGCTGCTTCAATAGCTTGTTTCAATTCTTCCTTTGCACTTTCCATTAGTGGCGAATGAAATGCTCCACCAACTTTTAATGGCAAAACCCTTTTGGCTCCCGCTTCTTTTAATTTTTCAGAAGCGATTTCTACTCCTTTCATCGATCCAGAAATTACTAATTGCCCTGGACAATTATAATTAGCTGCAACCACTACTTCGTCAATAGATTGGCATATTTCATCTACTTTTGCATCTTCCATTCCCAAAACGGCAGCCATTGTAGAAGGATTGGCTTCACAAGCTTTTTGCATTGCATTGGCTCTTATTGAAACTAATTTTAGCCCTTCTTCAAAACTCAATGTCTTATTAGCTACAAGTGCCGAAAACTCGCCCAAACTATGCCCAGCAACCATACTTGGATTAAAGTTGGACTGACTCATAGCGGTAAGTACACTATGAATAAATACCGCAGGCTGCGTCACATCGGTTTGTGTCAACTCTTCCATAGTGCCTTCAAGCATTATTTTTTTTATATCAAATCCTAAAATTTCATTTGCTTTTGAAAAATAAGATTCAAACTCGGGATTTTTTTCTAACAATTCCTTTGCCATTCCTACAAATTGGGCTCCTTGTCCAGGAAATACATACGCTATTTTCATTAAAAAATGTATTTAATAATTTAAAGATTAAAAATTTTAAAAATTGAAGCTTTTACTCAAATATAATAGTATTTGGATAATCTTCGGCAGCTGTTTCAGCAAATTTTCTATTGGTAAAAGGAATAACAACTCTATAAGTTCCATCTACTTCAATTGTTTCAGTTACCACACCTACCCCTCTTAAATCGGATTTTAATTTTTTAGCAACGGTAGGATTTTTAAATGTTCCAAAACATAAATAGGACATTCCTTTTCTGTATGAAGCCGACATTGGTACTTTTGGCATAGGCTTTGCTACTACTTTTGGTTCTTTTACTACCTTTGGCTTATTTTCCACAACGGGTTTTTCTATTTTATCCGTTTTTGGTTTTTCAGCTAATTTAGGCGTTTCTTTTGGTTTATCAGTAGCCTTTACTTTTGGTACTTCTTTTACCTTTGGTTTTTCCGAAACTTTATTTTCTGTCATTTTTGGTTTCTCTATTGGTTTAGCTTCAGTCTTTTTGATTTCTTTAGGCTTTTCCACAACGGGTTTTGACACAACTGGTTTTGTTTCTACGGGTTTTTCAACTTTAGCAATTGGCTTAGATACAATAGG
>CAZUUI010000004.1:8035-24751 GCA_964622955.1 uncultured Chitinophagaceae bacterium
AACCGGTGGTTCTGGGGTTTCGATCACAGGTATTGGTTTTTCTACCACAGGTTCTTTTGATGGAGTATTCACTGCATTTGGAGTAGAAATCGGTTTTTGAGCCGCTAATTGAGGTGCTGTTTCTGCGGTGACATTTTCTTTATTTTGGGAAGAATCTGTCGATTTTGTACCTTCTACTGTTGTAGTATTTGGATGTAAATTTTCTGTCTTTTGACATCCATTATCCCATATTGGGTTCAATCCAAGCATTTTATTACATTTCAACGTAGCATATACCCATGCTGAAATAAATGATAAAATCAATAATAAAGCTACCAACCCTGCTACGGTTCCCCATTTTAATTTTGAAGTAGTATTAGATGCTTTTTCATGTCTAGGTGAAGCCACATATTCACTTTCAATTCTATTAAGTGGAATCTCCATTTGTGGAATCGACTGTATATCATTAACCAAATTAACTTCTTCTTCTTGCTCGTCTTCAAAAATCGATTTGATTGGTTCTGGTTCTACAATAGGTGTAGATTCTATTCCCGTATTTATAGTCTCAGTAATTTTTTCTTCAATTTTTTCTTCAATTATTTCTTCATTTACATTTTCAATTTTATTTTTGTTAAAATCAAAATGAGCATCTACTGGTTTAGAAACAAAATTATGTAAATCAATACTATTATTAGGATTTTGAACCTCAATTGCATTTAATCCAAAAAAATCATTTGGTAAGAAATTATTATTTTGTTCTTGAAAATTAATAGCAGCTCCTTTTTTATTCAACAAACCAAAACCTGGAATTTCTATTGATTTTCCATTATCCAAGTTTGATTTTAAATCATTAATAGCAATTGTAAATTTATCTTGAGCCTCTTCAATAGAACAATCAATAGATTTTGAAAATGTATGCAACAATAACCCATCATTATTATCAGAAAATGGATTGAGCGAAAGGGAAGTTTTGCCGGGAATCATTTGACTTCCGTCAAGTTTGGTTTTTTCTTTATTTATAGATAATTCGCCAAGACTAGGAATAAAAACATTTCCATGTTTTTGTAATAAAGAAGCAATCAATTTCTCAACTTGCATAATGTCTATTTAAGGATAAATATTATTAAAAAATACCACAAAAATAGAATAATATTTTAAAATTAAATACAAAAAATACAAGACAAATTAAAAATATATCATTTTTACATTTATAGCATACCATATTTCAATTTTTAATTATCTTTGCACACAAAATTTAAATCAATGATATTAGAAGTAGTTATTCCAAATGTTGCCGAATCAATCACTGAAGTTACACTAGGTACATGGTTAGTAAAAGATGGCGATTATGTTCAATTGGACCAGCCAATATGTGAAGTAGAAACAGACAAAGCCTCTCAAGAATTGATAGCCGAGAAAGCTGGGAAAATTTCACTTGTAGTATCAGAAGGAGATGATGTAGCAGTAGGAGGATTAATTGCAAAAATTGACACCGATGCTCCCGCACCTGCAAATACCGAGGTAGCTACAGAAACTCCAAAAGTAGAAAATGTAGCGCCCGTAGTAAAGGAAGCTCCAAAAACAGAAAACGTAGCGACAAACAATCATTATGCTGCCCAAACGCCTTCGCCTTCTGCAAAAAGAGTGATTAGCGAAAACAATTTGGATGCATCAAAAATATCAGGAACTGGCAAAGATGGCAGAATTACTAAGGATGATGCACTCCAAGCGGTTAAAAATGGAACAGCAACATTGCAGGTAAGTATGCAAAATATGCTAAGTCAACCTATGGCCTTTAGTCGTGAAGATGAAGTGAAAAAAATGCCACGAATTAGAAAAGTTATATCGGAAAGATTGGTATTTGCCAAAAATAGTACTGCAATGCTTACTACTTTTAATGAAGTAAATATGCAACCTATTATGGATATTCGCACCAAATATAAAGATAAGTTTAAAGAAACACATGGCGTAAATTTAGGTTTTATGAGTTTCTTTACAAAAGCTTGTAGCTTGGCTTTGATGAAATTCCCTGAGGTAAATGCTTATATTGATGTAGAAAAAGGAGAATTGATTTATCATAATTACGCCGATATTTCCATAGCGGTATCTACTCCAAAAGGATTGGTAGTGCCCGTAATTAGAAATGCGGAAAGTTTGACTATGGATGGCATTGAAAAAGCAGTACTAACATTGGCAAAAAAAGGTAGAGATGGTCAATTGACAATGGAAGATATGGAAGGTGGAACCTTTACAATTACAAATGGAGGTGTATTTGGTTCATTGATGAGCACACCTATTATTAATCCACCACAAAGTGCTATTTTGGGAATGCACAAAATTCAAGATAGACCAATGGTAGAAAATGGTCAAATTGTTGTACGTCCAATGATGTATTTGGCATTGAGTTATGATCATAGAATAATAGATGGTAAAGAAAGTGTAGGATTTTTGGTAACAGTAAAAGATTACCTTGAAAATCCTGAAAAAATGTTGATTGGTACCGACCCAGTAGAAGCATTATTGATGCTTTAATGTCATTTTATTTTTTTTAGAATTTAAAAGTTTTTTTAACGGTTTCATTTATTGAAATTGATGTACTTTTGTATTGTTAATTTCAAATGAAGATTGTATATATTTTACTCATACTGCTTCAAAATTAAATATAAATATATGAAACCTTTTCTTTTTATAATTGGAATATTAATGGGTCAATCCTTGTTTGCACAAGAGTCATTGATTCAATTTTCGGGTTCAATACTATCAGCAGGTAGAGATTCTATGCAGCCCATTCCTTATGTATTGGTCAAAAACAAATCAAGAAATTCTGGTGCCTATTCTAATAATGATGGCTATTATACACTGGTAGCAGCTCGAGGAGATACAATCGAATTTAGTTCAATAGGATTTGGCAAAAGTAGAATTATCGTTCCCGAAAACATAAAAGAGAATAAATTTTATTCAACTCATATTATGTTTAGAGACACTACAATGCTACCAGAGGCGATTATTGTACCATGGAAAAATGTAGATGATTTGAAAAAAGCATTTGTAGAGTTAAAATTAGATGAAGACGATATCGTACGAGCTTATCAAAATCTTCAATTTGAACGCTGGAAAGAATTACAAAAATCTACAAGTTATGATGGTCAAGCACTTCAAGCGATAACTTTGAATGATAGAAATAGAAATAATATTCAAAGTCAGGGAGTATTGCCTACTCAAAACATCTTCAATCCATTAGCATGGGGTGAATTTATTAAATCCCTACAAAAAAACAAGAAATCCAAAAAAACGGGGTATTAGAATTTTAAATAAAATTCTTTGGTAAGTTGTTTATAATCTGTTGTATAAGAGTTATCTTCATTATATATTATTAGTTTTGTTGTATTAGAGTTTATTTTAACTTTAGAGAAAATTACTATAAAACGATTTGCCTCTTTGTTTTCTTTTGGATAAATATCACAAATATCTTTTACAAATAATCCATATTGCGCTGCACATTTCATTAAATATTCTTTTGATTGAAAAGGAAATATCATTGCTATTTCACCATTGTTTGTTATATGATTAGCGCTTTTTCTAAAAAAAATATCAAAATCAAATGAAATAGCATGTTTTGCTTGAATATTTACAGCACTTTCAGCCTTCAAATCATTAATAAAAAAAGGGGGATTAGACACAATTAAATCATACGAATCTTGATTTTTCTCAAAAAAATCTTCAAAGGAATTGTGTATTACTTGAAAATTTGTTAACGAATTTAATTTAAAATTATGTTCTGTTAGCGCTACTGCGTCTATTGAAGAATCAATTGCAATAAACTTTGAGCTTTTATTATTATAAGAAAGCAACAATGAAATAACTCCAGTTCCCGAACCTATTTCAAGAATCGAATTATATCGATTCTTGTATACCCACGAAGCAAGCAAAACGGCATCTGTACCTATTTTAAATACTTCGTTATGCTGATAAATTTCAACTTTTTTAAAAGTAAATTTAGTGGCGTATTCTATCATTAAAGTATTCGCTTACAAAGAAGGAATTTTGATTTTTTCACCCGCTTGCAAAGGTTCATCTTCGGCTTTATTGTTTAACTTTTTTAAAGTTTCTACAGGTACTTTATACAAATTACTTGCAGATTGTAACGTATCGCCACTTTTAGAAACATGATAAAAATAATCACCAAGCAAAATTTTTGTTTTTGCACTACTATTATTAATAATAATTTCTTTTCCTATTTGTATATTTTCATCGCCCAAATTATTCCATTCTTTTATCTCATCCATAGATACATTGTATAATTTGGAAATTTGGTATAAATTTTCTCCTCTTTTAACCTTATGAACTATTTGATTTTCTTCATTATTTTGAGAAGCTATTGATTCATACTGCGGTTTTACTATTTTTTCTTGAATATTAATTTTTATTAGTGATCCTAATTGAATATTGTTCTTATCTAATTTAGGATTCCACTCCATAATTTTTCCAATTGAAACTCCATAATCTTTTGCAATCTCGCTTAGAGACTCTCCTTTTAAAACTTTATGGATTTTGGTTTTACTTTGAAGTTCTTCTACTTTTACAATTTTGTATTTTTTAATTTGTTTTAATTCTTCTTCTTTTTTAACAGCCATCAAATAAGCTTTATTGACATCTACTGTGTCATTTATTACATTTTTATCATTAATAATAGAGATTTCATTTGTTGAGTTTTCTATTGGCAACGAATCTATTTTACTAATTATAGTTCCCTTTTGTTCATTAATGAAACTTAGAGAATCTATTTTTTGAACTTCATTTACTATTTCATTTTCTTTTGATAATTCATTAGAAATAATTATTGAATCCGTTTGCTTATTGTCATAAGACTCTAGTGTTTCTATTTGTGATGATATTTCTTGTGAATCTTTCACCGTATCTATCTTAACTTCATTTTTTGTTTCAAAATCAATTTTTGACTCAATATCTTTAACAACTTCCTTTGCCATTTCACGTACTTTTAATATCTCAGCATTTTGTGCTAGCTCTAACTGTTTTGCTGCATCTATAGAATTTGTATCAATTGTATTGGATTGGGTAGGAATAAATGTAGGATTAAATATATAGGGATCAATTGCCAATAAATCCTTTTTTTCACTTAATGTAAATGCATATTGTTTTGGTAAAACTAAGTGATATCCGTTTTCAACTTTTGGAATAATTCCTTTTTTTAAGCAAGGATTATATTGTTTAATAAGATCTTCTGTAGTTCCAACCAATTCAGCAATATATTTGGTAGATTGCTTTTCTTTAATTATTTCTATCACTGTATTTTTAAAATCAATTTTAGGTTTACCAGGATATAAAAAATAATCTTTATGATAATGCATTATATAAACCATTGCAATGAAAGAAGGTACATAGTTTTGAGTTTCTCTTGGCAACTTATGTTTTATTGTCCAAAAATCATAGCCACCTGAATATTTTATAGCTTTATTTACGTTTCCAGGCCCTGCATTATAAGATGCCAAAGCCAAGAACCAGTCGCCATATAAATTATATAATTTCTTAAGAAATTTTGCCGCGTGTTCAGTAGATACATACACATCGCTTCGAGCATCGTACAATGTATTAATTTCCATACCTTCATGTCGTGCCGTTCCGTGCATAAATTGCCACAATCCTGTAGCCCCTACTCTAGATTTTGCTAAAGGATTTAATGCACTTTCTACAATAGACAAGCATTTTAATTCCATAGGTATATCTGCTTCATCAAATATTTCTTCATAAATGGGAAAATATACCTTTGACATGGTAAGCATTCTAGTTACATATTCACGTCTTTTGGTAGTAAAATACCTAATCATTTCGCCTACTTGAGGTGTAAATTTTAATGGAATAGTAGTAGGAATAGCTAATATTCTTTTATGCAACTCTTCATCAGTATATTTGGGCAAAGTTGATTGATCGATATTGATAAATTTTTGAACATCATCTTCGTTGTAATAACTTGGATTACTCTCAAGCATTTTAGTAGTGAGTTCTTCTAGCTGTTCGTAGTTAATATAATTTTTATCATTTCCTTCATTGTACGTAAATTTTCTACTGTCGTATTGTGCAGAAATAAAATATGGAAAACATAAGGTAAAAAAAATAAAACTACTTATTTTCATAAGCTAAGATTAATATGTTAAAAAAAATATAACAACAACAAAAATAACACTTTATTTTTAATCCACAACTATTTTCGAACAATTTTTCCACATTTTTTTAATACCTAGCTAAAAAAAAAAAACTATTTTTGCAAAAACGTCTTTCATGACACTTATAAAATTTGAAAAATTTCAAGGATGTGGCAATGATTTTATTATTATCGATAATAGAAATCAAAACATTCAATTAACTAAAAATCAAATAAATAGATTGTGCGATAGACGTTTTGGAATAGGAGCTGATGGGTATATAGAAATTGTAGAAAGTAAAAACAATCATTTTGTTATGAAATACTACAATTCTGATGGAAATATTAGTTCTTTATGTGGAAATGGAAGTAGATGTGCCGTAGCTTTTGCTTATAAGCATTCAATGATAGAAAAAAAAGCAAGTTTTACTTCAAATGAAATTACAAATAAATGTACAATAGAAGATAATGATGTGGAAATAGAAATGAATGCTATTTCTAAAATTAGTCAAAATAAAAAAGGTGACTATGTAATGAATACGGGGAGTCCGCATTATTTAATTTTTGGAAAAATAAATGATGATGAGTTAGTTGAAAAAGCCAGAGCTATAAGATATTCAGAGGATTTTCCTGAAGGAATCAATGTCAATTGGATCGATGAAATTGGCGAAAATGAACTTTTTGTTAGAACTTATGAAAGAGGTGTAGAAGACGAAACCTACAGTTGTGGTACGGGAGTTACTGCGTCGGCACTTGTATATGCTACAAAAAATAAACTGACCAATGTACCTATAAAAATTAAAACAAAAGGTGGAGCTTTTCTAATTGGTTATACATTTGAAAAAGAAAAATTTGCTAATGTAATATTAAAAGGAGCGGCTACATTTGTGTTTGAAGGAGAAATAAATATTAATTAACAACAAAAATAATTGTTTTGGTATCATATTACAAAAATATAGACAATCAATTGTGCGAGGTTCCTGAAACGCTTTCAAACTGCTGGATTAATATTTATCCACCTTTTGACTATGAGGCCATTAAAGGAATTTCTGACAAACTAGGTATTTACATTGAATACTTTACCGATGCATTAGATATTGATGAACAAAGTAGATACGAAGAAGATGATGATGTCAAATTTATTTTGATAAATACTCCCATTAGAAATGAGCAAATAGTGCATACTACAAGGGCTTCATTTGTCACAATACCTATTTCAATCGTAATTAAAGATGATGTGATAATTACAACTTCTCTATACAAAAATCCTGTAATAGATAGTATCATAAATCAAAATAGAAAAATGTCTACACCAGACATTACCAATTTTGTTTTAAATCTTTTTGACCAAAATATTAACTTCTTTTTGTATTATTTAAAACAAATCAATATAAAATTTAATGATTTTGAAAAAACGATTGACAAAGCTGCAAGCAATAGCGATTTTGTAAAAATACTTCACCTTCAAAAAAGTCTTATCTTTTTTGAAACAAGCTTACGTGCCAATAATCTAATGCTTGTAAAAATGAAGCGTACTAATTTTCTCAATACACGCCAAAACGAAGACAACGATGATTTTTTTGAAGAAATAATAGTAGAAAATCATCAAGCCATTGAAATGACCGAAGTATATTCTCGAATCTTGGACAGCAGTATGCAGACTATCTCTTCTATTATTTCTAATAACGCCAATATGGTTATGAAACGATTGACAGGAATTACAATGGTTCTAATTGTACCAAGTATTATATCGGGGTTATGGGGAATGAATGTACCGTTACCTTTAGCAAATAATCCATTTGGATTTATCATACTCAGTTTTTCCGCATTACTAGTTGTAATATTTATATCACTTTTCTTTATTAGAAAAAATTGGTTATAAAACTAAATTTATAGTTTCTGTAGTTCCATCATATTGAATATCAGCAAAATTGTCACATCCAGTGATTAATGTTTTTGCATAATTTATCAAATATATTTTGTTATCTTTTTTAAACGATAAAATCCCCGATTGAAAATGTCTACAGCCTATATTTATTTGAAGTGCTGTTTTTACATCAAAATTATATGTAATATTATTTCTAATAAACTGCTCAAAAACACCTTCATATTTATAAATTCGTTGAGTCCATACTTGATTTGATACATTAGTCCAAGTTCTTCGTTGTTCGCCTTTTAAATTCATCAATGTACCATCTGCTTTTGCATAACTAATATCATTTACAATAGTCCATTCTTTATAATTTGATGAATTTACCCCATTATATTTAATAGTTTTTTTTCCGTATACCAATGTGCCGTTAATTTTAAAATTTTCAAAACTAAAAGTTTGTATAGCACCTGCAAAGTTATACCCTCTTGGCATACTAATTTTTATTTTTCCGCTTCTTGTTTTTTCATCTTTTGACATAACTCCTTTAATACCAAAATCTACTACAATCAAAGTATCTGTTTTTTGAATAGAATCATAATACTTTTTAACTATAACAGCACTATCCGAGGGGAAATAATTATCCTTTGTAACTAATTTGCCATAAATAGCCGCTTCATCAAAAATTACGGTTAAGTCCTCAGCATATTCCTCTGTCAATGCTAAGTCAAAAACAATATTTCTAGATTCTGGAGTAGGCGCTTTATCAGTATCGTTACATGAAAATATAATGAAAAATAAAGATAAAGTAAGAAATAATATAAGTCGTTTCATGCTTTTTTTGCTTAATGTCTGCGGTTTAAAACAATAAGACAAAGGTAATAATTAATTATAAATTCAGTTTATTTTTTTTAACAAATAATAGATTTTTCAAAATTTTATTAACATTTATTGTCATTTTGATAAGATAAAACACAAAATAAAATTGAAACTCTTATATTTGCCCATTAAAAAAATAATTTATGCAAACACTAATAGTTGTTTTTATTACAGCCATTTTAGCTATGTTTTTAGGTTTTTCAAAAAACAAAAACATTGTAAAATATATATCAATACTTGGTTTGGCAAGTGCATTGTGTGTGAATTTATTGGGACTCAACAAAAATTTCTTTGAGTTTTCATTCTTCTTCGAATTCAACACTGCATCAGTTTTTTTATCAAACATAGCTATCATTATTACGCTTTTGATTTTTATAATTTCAGGGTACAAAAAAGAGCAGTATGCTTGGAACGATTTCTATCCATTAATTTTATTTAGCTTATGTGGTGCTATTATATTATTCTCATTTACACACTTACTTACTATGTTTTTGGGTTTAGAAATTCTTTCTATACCTTTATACGTATTAGCCGCTAGCAATAAAGAAAATGGATTCTCACTTGAAGCAGGTCTAAAATACTTTATTTTAGGTGCATTCAGCACAGGAGTTATGCTATTTGGAATTTCATTAATTTATGGAGCTTTAGGATCTCTTGAATTAATGAAAATATCAGAATTACAACAGTTTAATTTATTACAAATTCCTTTTTTCTTTCAAGTGGGAATTGTTTTATTATTAGTTTCAATTTTATTCAAAATTGCAGTTGTTCCTTTTCATTTTTGGACGCCCGATGTATATTCAGGAAGTCCCGTATTAGTTACAGCTTTCATGGGAGCCATCGTTAAAATGGCTGCGGCCAATACTTTAATATATTTATTAAAAGGATTTTTCATATTTCAATTTAGCAGTTGGCAAAAATACCTAACCATTTCCATTTTACTTTCTTTCACCTTTGCAAATTTTGCTGCTTTGGTTCAGAAAAATGTAAAAAGAATGTTTGCTTTTTCAAGCATTTCGCACTCTGGTTTTATCTTATTATCAATAATAGCTTCTGTCTATACACAAAGTCCTTTTATTACTTTTTATTATGTAATTGGCTATGTATTAGTATCTACTGGAATTTTTGCAATAATTGCTTATTTATCTGAAAAAACAGAAGCTACTGGATTTGAAATGTTTGATGGATTGGCAAAAAAAGAGCCTGTTTTAGCGTTTGCTATGACAGTCTTTTTAATGTCAATGGCTGGAATTCCATTAACAGTAGGTTTTATAGGTAAATATTCAATACTAGTAAGTACATTTTCATTCAATATGTTATTATTTGTATTTGCATTATTGGCATCTGCATTGAGTATTGCCTATTATTTAAAAGTAATTAATAGAATGTTTATGAAAGAAGCTATCCCATTTGATACCATTGAAAACAAAAAAGGGCTCTATTTTGGAGTTATCTTTATTTTATTATTAACATTTGCATTTGCTTTCTTCCCAGAAAATGTTTCTCAAATATTATCAAATTCAGTTATTCGATAGTTTTTTGTGGATAAAATATTAATAAAATAATAAATTTGTTACAAACTCGTTAGAAATTAAAATAATTGTAGAAAAAAAAATGTTCAGATTATAAAACTTTTCTATTTTTGCCATCAACAATTAAAATTAAACTTAAATCATTAATCAAAAAAAATTAAAAAAATCAACAACATGAGTACACAAAAAAAACAAGGAGGATTTCCAATTCCAAACTGGATAGTATTTATTATTATCTTTGCAGTAGCTATTACTATTTATTTATTTGTATTTGGTGCAAAAGGAAATTTTGATGAACATGGACATCCACTACCTGGAAATTATTTAGGAATGGTATACAAAGGAGGATTTATTGTACCCGTTCTATTTACTTTCTTTATTTCTATGGCTGTATTCTCAATTGAAAGAATGCTTTCATTAAACAAAGCTGCAGGTGGAAAAGATGTAGATGGATTCTTAAAAGCAGTTTCAAATGCTTTGGATAATGGCAATACACAAGAAGCTAGAGATTTGTGCGATAGACAAAAAGGTACTGTTGCAAATGTAACACTTTCTGGTATTGAAGCTTATGAAGCTATGTCAAAAAACAATGAATTGAAAGGTGAACAAAAAATCCTTGCTATTCAAAAAGAAATGGAAGAAACTACAGCTCTTGAAGTACCAATGTTACAACAAAATATGAGCATCCTTTCTACATTAGCTTCTGTAGCTACATTGTTGGGACTAGTAGGAACGGTATTGGGTATGATTCGTTCATTTGCGGCTTTGGCTACAGCAGGTGCTCCAGACCAAGCAGCTTTGGCTACAGGTATCTCTGAGGCCTTGATCAATACAGCGTTAGGTATATCTACTTCATTATTAGCAATTATATTCTACAACTATTTTTCTAGCAAAATCGATGGAATGACTTACAAAATGGATGAGGCTCAATTTTTGATTTCTCAATCATTCACAGGAAATGCTCGTATAACAGTAATTCATCTTTCATTACTTTTTTTATTTATCTCAGTTGGAATTTTATCCCAAGAATTGTTATTATTTTCTAGCATAAGAATTATTAATTTTTGATTTTATGAAATTTATATTTTTTATTGGAATATGCCAAAAATTAAAGTAAAAAAAGGTTCGGTATCTTTGGATATGACGGCCATGTGCGACGTGGCATTTCTTTTGCTTACCTTTTTCGTATTGACAGCAAAAGCAAAACCCATGGAGCCTGTAGAAGTATCTACACCTTCTTCTATTGTGGATTTGCCGGTGCCAGATGTTGATGTGATTACATTATTAGTAGATGACAAAGGGCGTACTTTTGTAAATCTTGATAATAAAGATAATTCTCGTCAATATTGGCTAGACAATATGAAAGATCAATTTAAATTTAATGTTGATGCTGAGCAAACAAAAAACTTTGTAAATGGTGGACCTATAGGAGTTCCTGTAGCTAATCTTCCTGAGTATTTAGCAGCTGATGCCAACAAAAAGAAAGAAATTGAAAAAACAACACTTGGTATTCCTTTAGATAGTTCTAATTCAGATGCTAATCAACTAAAAGATTGGATAATCAATGCAAGAAGAGCTAATCAAGGAGCTAAAGTTGTAATCAAAGCCGATCAAAAAGCACCTTATGCCTCAATTAAAAAAGTAATGAAAACATTACAAGATCAAGGTGTGGACAGATTCAGTTTATTGACTACACAAGGAAGTGCTGATTAATAAAATAAGTGAAGAAATAAATTATTTAACCATTAAAAAGAAATAAAAATGGCTGAAATTCAAGAAAACCCCCAGGAAGGTGGTAAGGGCAAAGCGAAGAAACAGTCCACGAAGGTCGATTTGACGGCAATGGTGGACTTAGCATTCCTTCTTATCACATTCTTCATGTTTACTACTACGCTTGCAAAGCCAAAAGCGATGCAGATAGCATTGCCAAAAGAAGATGTACCTGTAGATGATGCTCCAGAATTAAGCAAAAAACATGCTTTGACGCTTCTATTAGCTCCAAAAAATGTTGTCTTGTATTATTTTGGTAAACCAGAAGAAGCAGCAGCTGATCCTGATGCAGTTAAAGCTACTTCATTTGACAAAAAATCGGGATTGAGAAAGGTAATCATAGACAAATTAAAAGAATTGGATACGGATCCTGACAGAGCCAATAATTTTGACAAGGATGGAAAATCAAAATTGATGGTTATGATTAAACCTGTAGATAGTTCAGTATATGGTAATATGGTGAATGCATTGGATGAAATGCATATTAACAAAGTGGCTTATTACGCTATTTTGAATATTTCTGAGCCTGAAAAAGTCTTGGTAGAACAATCTATGGCAAAAGCAAAAGAGTCTAAATAATTTTAAAATTAATTAAAGAAATAATATGAGTACAATGTCAAAAAGTGCCGATTTATTGGACTTGGTATTCAGAGGTAGAAACAAAGCCTATGGTGCTTATGATCTTCGTAGAGTATACCCTACCCATATCAAACGCTCAATGATTATATTTCTTTTAATTGTAATAGGTATTGCTGGAGGATATAGCATATATAATTACTTAAAAGAAAATGTAAAATTTGAGACCGAAAAACCCGTGAGAGCGGTTACGGAATTAAAAGCTCCACCACCATTGGAGGATAAAAAAAATCCACCACCGCCACCGCCGCCACCACCACCGCCTATTAAATCAACAATTCAGTTTGTACCTCCTAAAGTAGTGGAGATTGCAAGACCAGAAGAAGAGATTAAGACAGTGGAAGAAGTAGTAGAATCAAAAGCTCAAGTAGCTAACGAGACCGTAGTAGGCCAAGATTTACCTGAAGAAATTGAATTGGGTAATGGGAATGGTCCTGTAGAAGCTCCAAAATCCAATGAACCTTTTGCATTTGTAGAACAAATGCCAGAGTTCCCAGGTGGTGAGGATGCATTGATTCGTTATCTTCAAAAAAATATTCGTTATCCAAACTATGCTGCGGAAAATGAAATTGAAGGTACGGTTCAAGTAGAATTCATCGTAAATGAAGATGGATCTATACAAAATACAAAAGTAGTAAAAGGAATCAAAGGTGGATGCGATGAGGAAGCCTTGAGAGTAGTAAAATCGATGCCAAAATGGAAACCAGGTAAACAAGGTGGACATGCGGTAAGAGTTTATTACACTGTTCCCGTTACATTTAGATTAGAGTAATACTATACGCTAATTTATATAAAAAAAACTAAAAAGTCCCTAATTCGTTAGGGACTTTTTTTATGTTTTGTCAAATCATAATTACTTATATTTGCAATTCAATTTTAAAAAAATTTATTCAATATAATTTTAATTAATAACTAATATGGGAAGAGCGTTTGAATATAGAAAAGCTAAGAAAATGGCTCGTTGGGGCAAGATGGCAGTAACTTTTACAAGAATTGGTAAAGAGATAGTAATGGCAGTAAAGGGCGGAGGTCCCGATCCCGACACCAATACCCGATTGAGAATAGCTATTCAAAATGCAAAAGCAGCCAATATGCCAAAAGATAACGTGGAGCGCGCTATCAAAAAAGCAATGGGAAAGGATGAAAAAGATTTTGATGAAATTTTGTATGAAGGATTTGGCCCGCACGGTGTAGCATTTCTGGTAGAAACAGCTACTGATAATACGAATAGAACGGTGGCTAATGTTCGTTCACATTTTAATAAATGCGGAGGTACTTTGGGAAATTCTGGTTCTGTTGAATTTTTGTTTGAACACAAAGCGTTATTTACAATTGATATTTCTGGTAGAGATATTGAGGAATTGGAGCTTGAACTTATAGATTTTGGATTGGAAGAAATAGGTACCGAAGAAGGAGAAACCTATGTTCAAGTAGCATTTGTAGATTTTGGAAAAATGCAACAAGCATTGGATCAATTAAATATCCCAATAATTACTGCAGAAAAAGAACGTGTTCCGATGAGTTACAAGGAAGGATTAAGCGAAGAACAAAAAGCAGATATTGAAAAATTGATTGAACGACTAGAAGAAGATGAAGATGTTCAAGCGGTTTTTCATAATATGGGCGAAGAATAAAAAAAACAAACGTTCGTTTGGTATAATTATATTAATTTTACACACCAAAAAAAATTAAAAAAAGATGAAATATTTAGTATGTATTAGTACCGTACCCGATACTACAGCAAAAATTGCATTTAAAGACAATAATACAAGATTTGCAAATGACGGAGTTACATTTATTTTGAATCCTACGGATGAATGGTATGCCTTGGTGAGAGCCTTGGAATTAAAAGAAGCTAATGGAGGAACCGTAACGGTTATCAACGTAGGCCCTTCTGAAAACGATCAATATTTGAGAAAAGCATTGGCTATTGGAGCAGATGACGCAGTATTGATAGAAGCAGATGAGGCATTAGAACCTTTTTATGTAGCCAAAGAAATAGCAAATTTTGCAAAAACAAATCAATACGATATTGTAATTACAGGTAAAGAAACGATAAATTACAATAGTTTTGCCATTGGAGGAATGATAGCTGAGTTTATGGATTTACCTTTTATTTCTCAAGCATCAAAATGGGAAATGAATGGAGAAATAGCTACAATCAACAGAGAAATAGAAGGTGGCGAAGAAGTTTTAGAAGTAAAAGCACCTTTTGTACTATCTGCACAAAAAGGTATGGCTGAACAAAGACTTCCTAATATGAAAGGAATTATGACCGCTAAAACCAAACCGTTGCAAAAAATTGCATCAAATGGTGGAAGTACAATGGTAGAGCTTGTGGCTTTTGAAAATCCAAAACCAAAAGCAGCTGTAAAGTTGATTTCTCCTGATAATGTGGAAGAGTTAGTAGATTTATTGCACAATGAGGCAAAAGTAATTTAATTTTAAATTAATAAAAAAGTAAAATCATGGTATTTGTATATATAGAGTCAAACTCTGGAAAAATAAAAAAGACTTCATTAGAAGTGTTGACATACGGACGCAAAGTAGCTGAAATGATGGGTTCATCTATGGCAGCAATATGCTTGGGCGATTTAGAAGACAAAAATATTGTAGGAGAATATGGTGCGAGCAAGCTATTTATAGATTCAAACAATCTATTGAATACTTTTGATAGCAAATTATTTGCAAAAATTGTATCAGATGTATTTAAATCAAATGGTGGAAGTGTATTAATTTTGCCATTTAATCAAAATGGAAAAGCGTTAGGACCACGATTGTCTGTTCGATTAGAAGCTGGAATAGTATCAGGAGCGTCTTCATTACCCGATGCTGGATTTGCAATGAACAAAAATGTATTTTCGGGAAAAGCTATCGCTAAATATGCTATTAAATCAGCAAATAAAATCATTTCAATAGCAAGTAATTCTATTCCTCTTGAGAAAAAAGAAACGGCATGCACCATTGAGAATTTAAATTTATCAATTAGTGAAAGTGACTTGTCTGTAAAATCTATAAAAAAAGAACTGGTAAGCGGCGATATTCCATTGAGTGAGGCTGAGTTAGTAGTATCGGCAGGAAGAGGACTAAAAGGTCCTGAAAACTGGGGAATGATAGAAGATTGTGCTAAAATATTAGGCGCGGCTACTGCATGTAGTAGAGCTGTGGCAGATGTACATTGGAGACCTCATCACGAGCATGTAGGTCAAACTGGATTGGCTATTAGCCCTAATTTATATATTGCAGTAGGGGTTTCAGGAGCCATTCAACATTTGGCAGGTGTAAGCAGTAGCAAAACTATTGTGGTAATCAATACCGACCCAGAAGCACCATTCTTCAAAGCAGCAGATTATGGAATTGTGGGTGATGCTTTTGAGGTAATGCCTAAATTAAATGCCGCATTAAAGAAATTTAAAGAAGCAAATTAATCAATGAAAATTTTTCAAACGAAAAGTTTCTTGAAAATTAAAATGGCAGCAATGATTTTGCTGCCATTTTTGCTTTATTTTTTACCTAAAACTCAATTTGATAATGGTCCTACATTATGTATTTTCACAATTATAACAGGACACAATTGTCTTGGATGTGGTATGACTAGGGCTTGTATGCGATTGATACATTTAGATGTAAATGGCGCAATGGATTTCAATAAATTGAGTTTAATTGTATTTCCCGTTCTTTGTTTTTTGTATACAAAAGAATTTTGGGAAACGTATCAAAAACATAAATATCTCTAATACCAAACTTACTTATAAAATTGTCCAAACTGTTTTGTAATACCGTATAAGAATTTGTAATTTGGTCAATATATTGCCCAAAACAAATTCTAGCACGGTATTATACGTATTTTAAAAGATTTAAATTTTATTTATATTTGTATAAGTTTAGTT
>CAZUUI010000005.1:0-11825 GCA_964622955.1 uncultured Chitinophagaceae bacterium
GGCAAACGCATTTAAACAATTTTGTATAAAGATTCCTCATTTCATTCGGAATGACTAGCTTTATAGTATATAAATAGGGGGGTAAAACGATTTTTTCGCCAGCGAAAAAATCGTTTTACCCCAAGCCTTTACAAAAAAACACAGTCATTCCGACCAAAGGGAGGAATCTCATAATTAAAACTTTAAATGCGTGTGCCCTGGTGCATTTTGAATAATTCAAAAAAATCCTTAGATTTATATTATCTTTGCACTAAAATATAAAGATTTCTTGGAAGATATCATTCAGCTTTTACCCGACCATATTTCAAATAAAATTGCCGCAGGAGAGGTTATTCAAAGGCCCGCCAGTGCGGTCAAAGAATTGATAGAAAATAGCTTGGATGCAGGTGCTAAGAGCATTAAACTATTGGTAAAAGATAGTGGCAAAACGCTCTTGCAAGTAATTGATGATGGCAAGGGAATGAGCCCTACCGACGCTAGGCTTTGTTTTGAAAAACACGCTACTTCCAAAATTAAAAATGTAGAAGATATTTTTAAAATTCACAGCAAAGGATTTAGAGGCGAAGCATTGGCATCGATAGCTGCGGTAGCACAAGTAGAACTAAAAACCAGACGTCCCGGCGATGAGGTAGGTACCAAAATAGTGATTGAAGGAAGCCGAGTAATCTCTCAAGAACCTATTTCTATGCCTGTTGGGACTCATTTCTCAATGAAAAATTTGTTTTTTAATATTCCCGCTCGTCGCAATTTCTTGAAAACGGATAATGAAGAAATGCGCCAGATTATTATAGAATTTGATAGATTGGCATTGTCGCATTGCGATATCGAATTTTCGTTGTATCACAATGATAGCGAGGTGTACAAGCTTCTACCTGCGCCGCTAAGACAGCGTGTGGTTTCGCTTTTTGGAAAAAATTATAATGAAAAATTGGTGAATGTAGAGGAGGAAAGCACCGATATTTTGAAAATTTATGGTTTTGTATCTAAGCCCGATGCCGCTAATAGCAAGACAAAAGGAAAGCAGTATTTATTTGTCAACAAACGATTTATAAAAAGCAATTATATACAACACGCCATTTATAGTGCATACAAGGATTTGATTGGCGAAAAAGAATATCCTTTTTATGTGCTGTTTATAGAAATTGACCCTGCAAAAATAGACGTAAACGTATCGCCTACCAAGCAAGAAATTAAATTTGAAGACGAACAACTCATTTACCAATTTATCAATGCAGGCATTAGACGCAGCTTGATGCAATTCAATATCGCGCCTTCTATCGATTTTTCGGTAGACAGAGAATTGAGCCATTTTGACGCAATGATAAAGCCTATCAAACGAGAAGAATATATCACCGAAAATAAATCGTCTATTGCTATCAATCGCCCTAATTTTGCATCGCCAAAAATAAATAATCAAGGAAATTGGGAAGAACTCTTCAAGCGTTCGGTAGATGAAATGAGGCTTGAAAATGAGGAATCGATAAATACTCCTAAGCTTTTTGAAGAAGAGGCAAAAACGTTTGAAAAAACGGGCAAACCTTTTCAGCTCAATAATAAATATATTGTACTTCCTACAAAAAGTGCATTGCTTTTTATAGACCAGAAGCGTGCGCATGAGCGTATTTTGTTTGACGAACTGCAACGGATGTCGCTCAAACATGCTATTCCTTCGCAGCGATTGCTTTTTCCAATTGTGGTAGAATTGAGTATGCAAGATAGCTTTGTGTTGAGTGAAATATTGACCGATTTGGCGCATTTAGGATTTGACATTGCGCAGCTAGGACAAAATAATTTTGCTATTCAAGGGATTCCTTCGGATTTGCAGATGGGAAATGAAAAAGAAATGATAACAGAATTGATAGAACAATTCAAAAATTCATTCAAAGCCAAGTCTTCTCGAAAAGAACATTTGCTAATTTCGATTTGTAAAATTTCGAGTGTAAAGAAAAAACAGGAACTTTCGGATAAGGAAATGGAATATTTGACCGATACGCTTTTTGAATGTGAAAATTATTTGAAATCGCCTTCGGGAAAAAGCATATTTTTTGCGATGAATTATTTTGATATTGATAAAAATTTTGATTAAAAAAGTAGATTATGTTTAGAAATGTATTACCTGTTACTCGGAATATTATCATTGCTAATATTGTGGTGTTTTTGTTGGTTGAGTTTGCAAAAGTATCTTTGAACATAGATCTTGAGCACAAGTTAGGACTTATTTATTTTGGTTTTGCCGAATTTGAATGGTATCAAATCTTAACTAATTTTTTTATGCACGCCAATTTGACTCACTTGGTATTTAATATGATGTTTTTATACACTTCGGCATCAATGTTGGAGCATATTTGGGGCGGTCAACGATTCTTTATTTTCTATATGCTTTGTGGCATAGGAGCTAGTTTGATGCATTTAGGGGCATTGGCATTTTTCGTATATCAAGATTTAGGTACATTTGAAATTTCTCTTTTACAGGAAAATATGGTTACCTCTCGAGTTTATTCAATAGCTGTAGGAGCTAGCGGAGCATTGTTTGGGCTTTTTGCGGCTTATGCTACGCTTTTTCCCGATGTAGAATTTCAAATTTTATTTATTCCCAAGTCCTTCAAAGCAAAATATTTGTTTGGCTTTTTCGTTCTAATAGACGTGGTTTTGGGGGTTTTAAATCTTTCTGGCGATCCATTGGGGCATTTTGCGCATATTGGAGGTGCTCTTACAGGATTGATTTTGGCCAAGACATATTACAAACATAGATTTAGAAGATTCTAACAAAAGTAAATGGAAAGCAATAATAAATCTTTTTCGTGGGGGAAATTTATATATGGATTTTTTTCTGTACCCTTTTACCTTTTATTTTTCCTTACCTTGTCGGCTCGTTTTTTAGATCCCGAGCATTTTAGTTATATAGGTTTATTTGGTTTTTTATTTGTGCCACTCTTTATACTACAGTTTGTGGTGTGGCTGTATTGGATTCGATACCGACGAACTTTTTTTGCAGGGCTTTCTACCCTATTTTTGATTATCAGCTTGTTCTATTTTAGAGATACGTGACAGTTTTTTAATAATGCTGAGGAAAAAGGCCTGAAAGTAACGACGTGGAATGTCAAAAACCTTGACCTATACAATTGGAGCCATAATAAAGATACTCGAGCCAAGATGCTAAAACTCATTGATAGTGTAGATGCCGATATTATGTGTTTTCAAGAGTTTTTTACCGACAAAGACCAATTTCAGAATATTGACGCCATAAGAAAATTGGGCTATAAACATTATTATTTTGAATCTACGCATGAAGACAAATTGCATAATTCTTGGGGATTAGCCATTTTTTCAAAATTTCCCATTTCCGAAAAGGAAGTTCTGAAGAATGTATTTAGTCCTAAGACAAACAATATCACTATAAAAGCATTGATCAAAACTCCAAAAGGAAACTACAAAGTGTACAATTCGCATTTGAAATCTATACATTTTGGCTATGAAGATTATGATTATATACACGACCTGAAAAATAAGCACGAATATGACAAGTTGAAGACGGCAAGTATTCTCCTCAAAATGCTCCGCGCATATCCCAAACGCAGCTTACAAGCTAAAAGTATCGTAGAAGATATGGATAAAGAAAAAGCGGAAAAAATTATTTATTGCTGCGATATGAATGATATTCCTAGTTCGCATTCGTATGGATTGTTCCGAAAAAAAATGCAAGATGCTTTTACCCAAAAAGGTTGTGGCTTTTCGCCCACGTATGATTTGGCTTTTCCATTTTTGCGAATTGACTATATTTTTGCATCGGATGCTATCAGAATAAATGGATACAAGGTATTGGAAGAATCGCTCTCCGATCATTATCCAATAGTGAGCTGGCTGGAATAAGCTAGGGCTCTAATACTTGAAAACATTGATTATAAAATAAATTTACAAGCAATAAAAACACTTTTATATATTTGTAGCATATAAAAAATATGAATATGTCCAAGTTTATTAAAATAGTATTTTGTTTAATCGCAATTTTCTCACTTAAAATTTCAAATGCTCAAATTTTGGAAAGTTTTGTATATAAAAGTATGGAATTGAGAGGCGGAAAAGAGAAGATTAAAAATTTACAAACATTGATGATAGAAGGCGAAATAAAAATAGGTACTCAAAAAGCACCAATTGTAATATATATTAGACACGGAGAAGGTTATAAGCACGAATTTACTATCAATGGGAAAAAAGAAATCTTAATAATAAATAAAAATGAAAGCTGGAAGGGCGAGAGTATTGCTACTTTAGTTAAAAATGAAGACTATATTCATCAATCTTTATTGAATTATCTGGAATTGAAAGGCGATTTTATGGATATGGATGTAAGTAGCAAGTATGAATTTATCGATTTTGAATTGATAAATAATGTAGAGTATGTAAAAATAAATAAAATAGAAATGGCAAATAATACAACTAAAATGTTGTATTATTCCAATAATGATTTTATGAAATACAAAGAGTCCTTTATAAATTTATCCAATGGAAAGGATGAAAATTATACGTATTCAAATTATAAAAAAACAGATTATGGTTTGATGATGCCCTATAGTTTTAATGTAGGATTTGGTGAAATTACGGTTTTGAAGTACACTTTTAATAAAATGTTTGACAAACGAATGTTTTTGCCAGAGCTAGAAGCCGAAAACACTTCAAATAAAAAGACACCTATACAAACAAAAGAAAGAAGATAATTTATGATTTTTTCTTTAAAAACAAATCATAAATTATCCACGCCGGACCAATGAGCAAAAACTGCAAATCTTTCAAAAAAGATGGTTTTTTGCCTTCGATTTTATGACCGTAAAATTGTCCAATCCACGCTAATACAAAAACTATAAATGAACTTATAAATAAATTTTGACCATATCCAAAAAAGACTACATACTGAAGAAAAGTAGCTGTAGTGCTTAAAACCAATCCGTGTATCAAAAAGAAAACACCTAGTTTGATACTTAATCGAAACCAAAAAATTAAAGCAAAGGCATAGATTAGATTGGCTATATTAATGTACGCCGATTTGTTTTCGGGAAATGGAATGCTATAAATCATAAAATATATGGACCAAAAAATTAAGGGAACACATATATAATGAATTGTTTTATTGGTGCTATTTTGATGACTTTCGCCATATTCCGACAACCATGTAGCTAGGTCTTTCATCGATTCAAATTTATAGTTTAAAGTTCGCTTATTTTTACTAATTTATCTAGAACTATTCGCCCTTGTTCGTTGTATTTTACCGTTCCTAGCTCGTGCAAAGGGTCATGTTCAAAGAAGATAAAATGGGGATTTTCGCTAGCATTTTTTAGCAAATTTTCTTTTTCTTTAAGAGTGTCCAATGGTCTAACATCATAAGACATAACATAAGGCATTGGAATATGAAAAGATGAAGGCATAAGGTCTGCAGCAAAAACAATAGTATTTCCTTTATAATTAATTTTTGGGATAATCATAGCTTCGGTATGGCCGTTGGCTAGGTCAAAAGAAAAGCTATCGAGTCCAAAATCTGATTTGTCTATAAAATGCAAGTTGCCCGTTTCTTGAATTGGCAGTATGTTTTCTTTTAAGAAAGAAGCTTTTTCTCTGTCATTGGGTTTTAGAGCCCATTCCCAATGGCTAGAATGACTCCAAAATTTGGCATTGGGGAATTGATTTTTCAGATTGCCTTGAGCATCTCGATAAATAGCGCCACCACAATGATCAAAATGGAGGTGCGACAAAATTACGTCGGTTATATCATCGGGAGTATATCCTTTTTTTTGTATACTAGACAATAATGTGTCATCGCCATGCGGATAAAAATGGCTTTTGAATTTATCGTCTTGTTTGTCGCCCATACCTGTATCTATAAGAATGAGTCTATTGCCTTCTTCTATGAGCATGCATCGCATAGCCCAAGTGCACATATTGTTTTCATCGGGAGGATTGAGTTTTTTCCACATAGATTTGGGAACTACACCAAACATTGCACCTCCGTCCAATTTAAATAAGCCTGCCGAAATAGAATGAATTTGCATAACAATATAAGATTTATGCAAATATAAAAAAAACCGCTTATTATCTGTAAAAATAATAAGCGGTTAAAGGATTTATTGAATTAAAATTGGAATATTAAATTATTCCTAAATAAACGTCTAATATATTCTTTTGAAAGTAACGTCTGTTCTACAAGAATGATCGGGACAATTAGTAGTGATATCACTTTCTTCACCAAATTTATCTATCACCATTTTGTCATTGGTAATAAAAGAAAGAGAAGATGTTATTTCTCTATTATCTCCTACAAACATATCATACTTGTGTGCTTCAAAAACAATTGTATTTGAATTTTTTATACTATAAGTATATTTTTCATTTTTCAAATAAGAAATAGAATGACTGTAAGAAGTGCTGTCAAAAGTAATTGTATCTACAAATGTTTCCTTTGCAGCAGGCATATAATAGCTTACTTCCCATTGTCCAATTATTCCGGATTTGTTTGATGGGGTTATAGTATTAGATGTTTTTAATTCTTCTTTTTGACATGAGAATAAAAAAGTAAGTAAAGCAATGGCAAAGATTGTTTTTTTCATGGATTTTGTTTTTTTATTTAAGTATTGAATTGCAAAAATAATATTTTAAAAATTTATTCAAGTTTCAATTTTCAAATATTGTGCCAAAATTAGATTTTTTTAAACAATTTGTATTTTTTTGTAAAATCAAGGTAACCTTTTAAACTTTACTAATTGTCTTTTTGAAGAATCGCCAAGCTGTGCATCGTTTTCTATCATATTAATAACACTAAACTCATCTTTTGAAGTTATTTTGAATGAACTGTATAGGTATTTGTGAGTATAAGGGTTATAGTTCCATCCATATTCTGTGTCTTCAAATTCAATTGTTGAAGAGTTAATAAATTTGAAATGATATTTTTTCTTATTAAAACAATTTGTGTAATAAAAAATACTATTTGTATCAATTAATACGGTATCAATTTCAGTGTTATTACAATAGGAATGGTTTTTTTCCCATTTTCCTTTGAAGTCAATTGTTTCAATCGAATTTTTTGAATCCGAAGCGTCTTTTATACATCCTGTAAAAAATACAAAGCAATAAAGTGATAATACTATTTTTTTCATTTTTTCATTTTTATATAATTAATAATAGCTTGGGTTTATAGATTACATTCCTATAATACTTACTTCGAATGTAGCATTGTCATTTGCCTCAAATCCTTGATTTAAGATTACTTCATCTTTTGCTTCAAACAAAGAACCGCCAGATTGAATTTTTGTAAATTCAGAATAAATTTTACAATCAAATTGGTATGTAGTACCCGTAAAAGTAAGATTATTTAACGTTAGAGTATTGCATATTGAATTTAATACGGCATCATGTGCATTTAATAGTCCATACCCCATTTCATCATACCATCTACCATGAGGTCTACTTGGGTTTGTGAAATATGTGTACCCCCCCGTTTTCTTTGCTGTTTTCTCAATAATTTTGGTTACATCGTTTTGAGTCAAATTTCCATTGATTGATAACATAAGAGCTGCTACACCTGCTGCATGCGGAGCTGCTGAAGAAGTATGTTGAAAATTTGTGATAAAATTATTGTTGTTGTCAGTAGTTGGAATTTCTACTCCTGGAGCTACAATGTCTAGTTCATTCCCATAACAAGATGCCGCCAATGTTGAGAAATTTCTAGGCCAACTAAAACAATTAAAATTCATTGAATTGAGCCTGTCTCCGCAAGTAGAAGAACCTCCTACTGTTAAAATGTCAGGATTAGAATTGGCTGGATAGTTTACTGCACTTAAAAAAGGCATAGATGCATTGTAGTTGCCGGAAGAAAATACTACTACACAGCCTTTTCCGCCTCTACCATTTTGAATGGCATTTTTTATAGCATCATCAATTACTAAATAACGAACAGACGATCCCCATGAATTTGAAATAACAGAAGCCCCATTTCGCCAAGCAAATTCAATGCCTCTTGCTCTGTTTTGTCTTGAGGTAGGATTGCTTCTTAATGGGTCGCTTATAGACATGAGTTTGCAGTTAGGTGCAATACCAGCCACTCCTATTTCATTATGATGCGCCGCAATAACGCCAGCACAATTTGTTCCGTGTGAACCATATAATGCGCTTGGTGAACTTCCAGTAGTGCAGTCAAAGCTAACACTATGTATATTCAAATCAATATGATTCAAATCTATACCTTCGTCAACTACCGCTACAATAATTTCTGGACTCCCTTTTGTATAATTCCATGCATTACATGCCTCTATACTTGTATTTGGTAGACTTTGTGTGTTGTCCAGATTCCATTGATCTGGATACAATGGGTCGCTTGTGCAGTTTTTTATGTCACCACCATAAAAATTGGGTTGCGCAGCTTCAAATAATTTTGATTCTTCAAAATAATTAGCCATTTCTAAAGCGTTTTTTATGGTTTTTTTTGTACATCCTAGCGTAAACCATTCAGGCATATATTCATTCTGTTCCAAAATCTCAAGATTGTTTTCTATAGCCATTTTTTCTAATAAGTCCTTGTCTTTAAGGCTTTTTAACTTTACAAAAAAGAAGTAAGAAAGAATAATTTCAGTTCCTAAAGCATCATAATAATTTCCAACATACTTTATCATTGAATTTTTATAAAAGACGCTATTATCTAACGAATTTCCTTTTATATATGCACTATATTCATATGGTTGATTCTTTATATCTTTGCCAAAATATATTTTAAAACTATCAATACTGTCAATTTGTATGCTTGGAAATGCCTTGCTAATTTCCTCTTTTGAGCAGTAATGTGTAAGATGCAACCATTTTTTATTATTTTTTAGGGTTAAATATTGTTTTTCTTTCTTATACCAATAGAAGTCTTTATTTGATTCTTGAGCTAGGCTAGATAGCACAAAAAAAGTATAAAGGAATATCATTAATTTTCTCATAAATCTTATTTTATGTTGTGATGTACAAACTATTCTGAAATCAACATCATCTTGCTGTCTTTCAGTTGATTATCTAATTTAAGCGAGTAAATATAATAGCCATTATTCAATGATTCCGCATTAAACACCACTTTGCTTAGCCCACTTTTATCGGCCAAGGAAATAGTTGTTTTTAAAATGCCCATAATATCTCTAATCTCAATAACCGCATTGTTAAATACTGTAGCTTCGTCTATATAATAAGTAAACGTAGTAATTCCTTTAAATGGATTAGGTGTGTTTTGAAATAATTTTGTTGCATTGACATCGGTATAAACAGTTTTGTTTTCTAGCTCTAATACTTTTTGCTTTAATCCTTCAATCGTTTTTTGTTGTTCTTTTATAGAACCAATTAAAATGGGGATCAATTCTACATAGTTCACTGAAGGTGACCCCTCAAATGTAGATACTAGATTTGGAAATATTTTTTTTACATCTTGCGCCAAAAGACCAAATCGTTTTACTTGGCTATTATCTATTTGAATTCTATTTTTTTCTGCTTCTAATGTTGCATTTTTGATATAATCTTTATCACTCGTTTTAATTCCAGAAAGGTCGGAGTCTTTATATGTATAGCTTACAGGAGATAATAATAGTAATTTATCCAAAGAGTTCTCTATTTTTTGAATATTTGATTTCAATGAACTGTCGGACCATGTCCAGTATCCGTGCGATTGTGTATAACCCCTTACTTGGAATGTATTAGTATTCCAATTTAGTGAAGTGCTATTTACATTGTCGGGTTTCATATTTACGCCACATTTTCCATTGTTGCTCAAAAATAGTCTGTAGTTTGTGGTTGGAATTGTACTGCTAAGCCCTGAAGAAAAAGGATTCCAAAAATTTAACCCACTATCCCAATATTCTATAGCATAGGGGCCGTCATGCGCATTTGTAAAGCCTTCTCCAAATGATAAAAAACGATAACTTGAGTAGCCAATATTCATAGACGCACCGTTTTTAATCCTAAAAGCACCTGTTTGTGCATAAGTCAAATTTGTTAAAAATACTAAAAAAATCAATGAGAACAAATAATGCTTTTTCATGTGTTTTGAATTTAATGGTTAATAAAATAAAATTGATTTTTAGTTATTTATACTAAAAATATGTTACAAAGATGAGATTTGTTTTTGATTTTTAAAAGTTACATAGGAGAAGTTTTGAGGTTACATTTGTGAAATTATTTTGCACAAATTTTAAAAAAGGTTACATTTGTAGTGATTTTTAACTTTGGCATTAATTTTGAGTGAACTATGAAGAGAAAATTATTATTAATTTTTGCTCGTTTAAAGAAGAATTATACTACCGATTATATGGCTAAAGAATTGGGAATAACTCGTAAACAATATTCGAGCATAGAAAATGGTCATACCTTGAATGTGAAAGAAGATTTAAAAATGGTAATATCAAAATTGTTGGATATTGATACTACATTGTTAGATATAGATGAAGGCAATATTATTATTACGGGAAATAAAGATAACGGATTTCAGATAGCAGATTATAAAAATGCTCAAAATCAAATGACGATTCAATTGCTAATGAAGCAAATTGAAATGCAACAAAACATAATACAAAAACAACAAGAACAAATCCAAAATTTAACAAATCATTTGGAAAAACAGAACATTTATAATTAGAACTTTATTATGTTTATTATAAATCTATTTTATAAAAAATAGTTCAGAGGAAATGTTAATGTCTATCAAATTTTCACTTTATTTATAAATAAAAAATAAAATTTTTAAAATTGATTATCAATTATTTGGAAATAATTTGCACATAAAAATCAAAAAAAATAGCTTTAAAAGAAAAAATAGCATTACTTTTGCCTCGGAGGAATGCCAGAGCGGTTTAATGGAGCAGTCTTGAAAACTGTCGTAGGTAACACTACCGGGGGTTCGAATCCCTCTTCCTCCGCTCTAATATCATTTTTAAAAAAGCACTAATCAATCGATTAGCCCTTTTTTTTTGTTAAATTTTTAACAAAAAAAGATTTTGATTTTGTGAAAAAATATGTATAATTGCGATTGGAATTTGTAAAATACATATTATATGAAAAAAAATATACTTACTTTAGTTATGCTAGTATTTATAGGTAGTACTATTAATATTAACGCCCAAGTAATAGGTGTCAAAAACATTCCAGGTGATTATGCCACGCTCGCTGCGGCCATTACCGATCTTAATACCAATGGTGTAGGAACTGGAGGTGCTATTATTAATATCAATGCCAATCAAACAGCCCCGTCACCTGGATATAACTTAGGTTCTACGGCCCTTTATAACACACTTTCAGCTGCCAATCCATTAATTATTAATGGAAATGGAAATTCTATATCTGGATATACAGGTACTAAAGCGGGAAGCGTTACTACCGCAACTAATGACGCTATTTTGGTTCTAACAGGAGTTGATTTTGTTACAATTAAACGAATTAATTTTTTAGATTTAGTAGCGAATACCACCACAACAACATGTATGGATAATGCAATAGGAATATATAATGCGGGTACTACTGCAGGAAGTGCAAATGGATGTCAAAATATTCTAATAGATAGTTGTGTTTTTAACTTGAAAAATCAATCTACATCAGGTTCAGGGGTTTTTATTGGAGCATTTGTATATGCATCGGGTCTAGCGTCTTCATGGAATCCTTTTGGAACAACACCAAGTGATATGCACCGATTAATTACAGTGAGTAATTGTAATTTTAATGAAATTTATAATGGAGTAACTATTCGAAGT
Source organism: uncultured Chitinophagaceae bacterium (assembly GCA_964622955.1). GTDB lineage: Bacteria > Bacteroidota > Bacteroidia > Chitinophagales > JADJOU01 > CHPMRC01. The sequence continues at coordinate 11,751 of CAZUUI010000005.1, forward strand.
TCTACTTCAGTAAATAGTCAATTTATTACGATTTCTAATAATATATTTAATAATTATGGAGGAGGAGCTACTACT
>CAZUUI010000005.1:11835-14238 GCA_964622955.1 uncultured Chitinophagaceae bacterium
TACTTGTTATGGAATTTATCAAGCGTATCATGATCATCTTACTGTTACAGGAAATACTTTTGTAGGAGACCTACTTCAAACAACAACTAATTATGCTATCTTTCAAACCACAAATAGTGGCGGTGTTACTAATATTGAAGGAAATACAATTAACATAAGACATAATACAACAACTTCACAGAATTCAGGGGTTTTTAGAAGCACATATGTTGGTGCTAATTATAGAGTTGCGAAAAATAATTTTTTAGTAAATCTTCCTCTTGCTACATCTGGAGTCATTTATCCAATTTATATTGGAACTTATGGAGGTGGAAATATGCATACAGTGAATATCGATTCGAATAAGTTTGAAAATTTCAATGTAGTTTCAACTGGAGTTTTTTACCCAGTATATGTTTTGGCTGGAAGTGCTACACACCCAGATGTTAAAATTCGTGGTAATGAATTTAGAAATATTACTAGAACTAGTGTTTCAGGAACTACATATATGATTTTTACTTTAGCAAACAAAAGTCTTGAAGTTTCAAATAATATATTTGATAATATTCAGCATAATAGTTCAACCGCAACTACCACAGCTAGTAATTTAAGTTGTATTTATTCTACTGCTAACTTTACTGATTCAGTTCGTATTTTTAATAATAATTTTAGAAGATTAAGTATGCAACTGGCTACCACAGGACCCACAAACCTATCCGCAATAGAATACGCAAATAATGCAACTGATATTCATGTATATAATAATAAAATATTTAGTTTAAGATCTTCCACAGTTACAACAAGTACTGGTGCAAATCGCGTTTACGGAATATTTACCCATGCGGCACCCAATAGACAAATGCGAATCTATAATAATATAGTAGATTCCTTGTCAAGTGCTGGTAATCCAGCCGATGCTTCTGTGTTTGGTATTTATGCAAATGCGTCGAGTGCTTTGGCTTCATCTTTGGTGTTTAATAATATCATTAGAAATTTGTTTTCACCAAATGCGACAAAATTGGATAATATTTATGGTATTTTGGCTACGAATGCTCAAACTACGTCAATTGCTTACAATACTGTATTTTTACCAAATCTAACTTCAAGCAGTACTACTACTTTTGGTTCTTCTGGTATTGCAGTAGGTTCAGCAACCACTTTGGCTAATGTAAATAATAATATAGTAAGTATTAGAGGAAATGCAGGTCCAACAGGTGGAGCATTATCTTGTTTGAGAGTAACAACAACAGGTGTTTTAGGTACAAAGCCTTCTAATTTACAAAGTATTTCTAATAATATATATTTTATCGATTCAGGCTCTAACGAGCATAATTTTATATTTGCACAAGGGCTAGACAATGTGGCGCAACCTTTAATTAATGCATATACCAATTATAATTATCCTTCAGCACAAGGGATTTATGATAATGCCTTTAATACCTCATGTGGTTTATACAAATCATGGATGGGAGAGTCAGGGACATTTTTTGAAAATAATCTCTTGACCAACGCAGATAGTACAATGAATCCAACAGGAAATTCATTCGCCAAAAATGGCGCTACTAGTATTGCTGGTATTACCTCGGATTATTCTGGAGCAACTCGCCCTGCTACTGCAGATATTGGAGCACTTCAATTTACATGAACAAATAGCCTAGACTTGAATCCTCCAAGTATTGTTTACAATAATTTTTCAAATGTAAATTGTACACAAGCTCCAACTTTAGCAGCTACTATATCGGATGCATCTGGAGTTAATACTACGACTTCAAAGCCTCGATTGTATTATAAAGAATCTTCAGAAAATAATGCGTTGCCTGCTACGAACACCAGTTCGTCTAATGGATGGAAATATGTAGAAGCAACGGGTACAGCACCCAATTTTACATTTAATTTAAATTACACTTTATTGTCTATTGCACCTACAACAGGTTCTATAATTGAATACTTTGTCGTAGCGCAAGACAATGCTTCAACGCCAAATTTAGGTAATAATCAAGTCTCATTCCCAGCTGGTTTTTGTCCAAGTACGGTAAATTTATCTACTCTAGCTTTTCCTGTTACTGGAATTAAGTCGTTCAGTATAGGAACAGCACCAGATATCACATTTAATGCTACCCCAGAAATTGTTTGTGTAAATAATCCTGCGGTTTTGGAAGCCAATCTTGTTTTAGCTCAACCCGCCGCACCTCCAGTTAACTTTGCGGCTACAGGAACCGCTACCACTACAGCTACCTATTCCAATCCATATTATTCTTTATGGAGCAATAATCACACACAACATTTATTGTTAGCATCAGAATTATTAGCGCAAGGATTGCGAGCGGGTAATATTACGGCTATTGCCTTAGATGTAACCAACGCAGGTACACTTCCTATGATAGATTTATCTCTAAAAGTAGGTCATACTACTCAAAATACAAT
>CAZUUI010000005.1:14248-23630 GCA_964622955.1 uncultured Chitinophagaceae bacterium
CATGGCTTCCACCTGCGGCACTTACCACAGTTTTTAATAGTCCAAGTTTATTGCCAACATTAGGGTATGGATCGATTTTGAACTTTACAACACCTTTTAGTTGGGATGGTGTTTCAAATATTGTGTTAGATTTTTGTCATGGGAATGCGGGTTCTACTTCCACAATGTCGAGAACGGTAAATGCCCGAACTACAAGTTATATTTCTACTATTAAAGCTAATGTAAATGCAGCTGCAGCTGCTTCGACAATTTGTCCAGATACTACTACAAATAAATTGACCTATACAACATTGCCAAACTTTAGAATTTTTGGTACCGCCGCGGCTAATTCAGGTGTTAATTTTGTTTGGAAAGATTCTTTAAACACAACATTAGCCTCAACACGAATTTATAGTCCTTCTTCAGTTGGATTTTTCGGGAATTCCGTTAATAGAGAGCGTTATGAAATTACAGCAACTGATGCTAGTGGCTGCATTTTTGTAGATACATTTTATTTAAATAAAAACACCACTTTGCCTACCGTTACTTCTAATTCTTTCAATACTCAAACACCTTGTTTTGGAGATAGTATTTTGGTAAATTTTAGCGTTGCCAACGGATGCCCTCCATATACTATTAGTTTTAAACGCTCTAATACACTTGGAGGTACTACTACGCCATTAACATTGTCTTCATCCAATAGATTTTTCCCTACAGGAGACAAAGGGTATGTATATGCCGATATAGTGGATAATGCAGGTAATCAAATTAATAATTACTTAGTGGATTCTTTTGATTTGCCAGATAATCCAATTGCTGTCCACGACACAATCTGTGGAACGGGTACCTTAACGTTAGTAGCAAATGGTATCTTAGATGCGCTTTGGTATGATAAAGATGATTTAAATACTCCTATACAAACTACAGGAACCACATTCGTTACACCTACTCTTACGGCTACTGATACCTTTTACGTGAGTAATAAGTTAAGTTTTGATTATGCTGTTGGTGCACCAAATCTTCCAACTTCGCCTACTGTTTTAGGAGCAGCACCTAGAGGGATAACATTTTCATTGACACAACCTATGAAGTTAGATAGTTTTGGCATTTTATGCACTGGAAATGCAGGTACCGCTACCATCCAGTTATATGATGCTACGGGCACAACGGCTTTATACACTCCTATTACGGTTACAATCCCTGCAGCTACACCTGCACCAGCTCAATATTTAAGAATGTTTAAAGCAAATTGGCCTACGTTGCCGGTTGGTAATTATAGAATTTTTATTACAGCTTTTACAGGAACATCTCCATTTTATTATCAAACTTCTGCGCCAACACCTGCCTACCCTATTCCAATTAATAATTTGGCTGGAACTTCTGTAGGTGCTATAAATGCTTCTGTTACATCTTTAACAGGTACTAATTCCACTACAACGTATTATTATTTCTATAAATTAGTCTTTGGTGAAAAATGTGAAAGTGCTAAGGTTCCAGTTTATGCAGTAGTTGAAACCGCCAATCCAATCACATTTACACAAGATACCATTCAAATTTGTAATCCAACTTCGAATACTTCTTCGGATACCGTTAAAATTTCTTCTACGCCTTATTATACAACGTTTGCTTGGACCAGTTCTGGTGGCGGTACCGCTACTGGAAATGCGGCTAATGGTTGGGTTTTCCAATCAACAGCCTCAAAACCAGACACCTTTGTCTTACAAGCAAATAATCCTACAACAGGTTGTCAAATGTTAGATACGGTTATTGTCAATCCTGTTCCGTTTTCTACCAATATAAATATAAACGCAGATATAGAAACCCATTGTTTGACTGGGGCTTCAAAAATTACCTTAACGGGTTCTCCAAAAAGAGGTGCTACCTATCAATGGCAAAAAAGCATTAACAATGGAACTACTTGGTCTAACATAACGGGCTCAATAAGTGATACGTTAAATACAGGAACATTATTTGACACCACTCAATATAGAGTTGTTTTAAGTTGCAAAGGAAGTCCAATTGCTGGTGGAATTTCACCATCTCCTGTAAAAATAATTATGGTACATAATCCAATTATAGATAGCGTTAAACATGATACCATTTGTGGCGTGGGAACCGCTACACTAGAAGCCTTTGCGAATACTTCTAATGTTCAATGGTATTCAAAAACAGGGACTTATTTAGGCGCAGGTAATACATATACTACGCCTACTTTGATTGTTACAGATACTTTTATAGCAAAAGCGACTACTGCTCCTGGAGCGGCTACAAGTTTATATACTACAACAACACCTAATGCAGCATGGGGAGCAAATAATGGAACAAATGGATTGATGTTTAACATTACCCCAAATGTAAATATTACAATAGATTCATTTTTAGGTCAGCAAACTACAGCTGCTTTAAATTATCAAATTTTCTATAAAGTAGGGACTTATTTAGGTTCTGAAACGAATGCCGCCGCTTGGACCAATATTGGTGGTCCTCTAACAGGTGCGTTTAATGCAAATAATGGTGGTTATTTAGAAATGCCTGTTCCGGGTGGACTTACTCTTAATGCAGGTCAAACCTATGGAATTTTTCTAGCTTATGCAGGAAGATATATGACAGGTACACCAACAAATAATACCTATTCAAATGCAGATTTAACATTTTTTGGAGGTGCAAGTTCTCCTAGTGGTGCAACTTTTGGAGCGGGAATCGCAGATCGTATTTTTGTTGGGAAAATTGTTTATAAAACAGGTTGTCAATCTAACGGAACCCCAGTAATTGCTAATGTTTTAGCACCACCAGCGTTGACAATTTCCCAAATTAGAGATACCGTTTGTAGTGGTCAGCTTTCAGATAAAATAAATATTACAGCTCCATCCAGTTTAAGTACTTATAATACTTATACATGGAATACACCAGATGTAACAGGAACTTCATCTACAGGATATAATTTTAATCAAACAACCCCTGGTTCTTATAAATATATACTGGAAGCCGAACAAACTTCAGGATTATTGTGTAAAAATCAAGATACATTTGATTTTGTTGTAAATAGAACTCCTACTTTATTTAACATAGATCCAATTGGACCCATTTCACAATGCAATGGTTCCTCTCAAGAGTTGAAAGCTACGAGTGGATTTGTAGCTTTTGATACGGTAGGTGCGGGTACGGCTTCCATTGGAAGTACAACAGGTAATCCATATCGAAATGGTGCGGGTAGCACAACTCATAGAATACAATATCTTGTAACTCAGGCAGAATTAAGTGCTCTATCATTTGCTGCGGGTGATTTTACCAGCCTTGCCTTCAAAGCTACATCTGTAAATACAGGAGCTATTTCAAACTATCAAATTAAAATGGCAAATACAACAGCAACAAATTTAAGTACCACTTTCTTAAATCCTACATTTACAACAGTTTATAATGCTGCTTCGTTTGGTCCAGCAGTAATTGGTTGGAATACGCATACCTTTACTACTCCATTTACTTGGAATGGAACGGATAATGTTTTGATAGAACTATGTTATACTACTGTATCTGGAACTACTGCAAATGTTGTAGGAGGAACTGTTACAGGAGTATCTATTCCTACAATTCATGCTACAGCTGCTACTTGTGGTGTTACTGCTACAGGAACTACATCTGCAAGTAGACCAAACATTCAATTTTCTCAGAATAATAAATATCCTATCACTTGGTCTCCAACTTCTGGATTATATAGAAATGCAACGACCACTTTAACGTATTCTGGCACCAATAGAGATACCGTATGGGCAGCCCCTACGGATACTATCAAATATTTTGCAACCGCTACACATCCAAATGGTTGTATTATAAAAGATAGTATCGTAATACAAGTAAAAGATTCAGTTATAATTGCTTCACAACCAAAAACAGATACCCCAGTATGTCAAGGACAATCTTTTGCAATTTCTGTAGTTGCTAATTCTACATCACCATTAACATATCAATGGAAAAAATGGAACGGTACTTCTTACGCTAATATTATAGGAGCAAATTCAGCTATTTTTTCTGTTTCAAATGCGGTAATGTCAGATTCTGGAAATTATATATGTGAAATTTCAACAGGATCTCCTTGCTCTAGTAAAACAACTAATGTAGCACATGTTTCTGTTTATCCAGGCCTTTCAATTATAAAACAACCAAATAGTGCTGGAACTATAACAGTTTGTCAAGGACAATCATCAAATATTGTAGCTAAAGCCAATGGACAGATATCTCAGCAATGGAAAAAAATCCAAGGAAATACTACTTCCAATTTTACTATAATTGATTCAAACTATATTGCAACAACACAACTTTCCGATTCAGGAAGATATTTCGTAGAATATACTATGGGTGGAACATGTGGAACGGTTTATTCTGATACAGTGTCTCTTACCGTATTCCCAGCATCCTTTGTATCTACCGATCCTGTAAATACGACAGTATGTCAAGGAACAACAGCTACGTTTACAGCAACAGGTAAAAATTCAGTATCGGTATCGTGGATGAAAGGAACTTCAGCGGTAACAGCGGGTGGAAACATCGCAATAACGAATACTGTAGCTGGAGACTCTACGGTATCTACATTGACTATTACCAATGCAGCATTTTCTGATACAGGAGCATACAAATTTGTATCAGTAACAGGAGGTACAGGTTGTGCAAACGATACGTCGGCAGTAGCTACATTATCAATCAATGCGAAGCCAGCAATTACATCAACGACGTTGCCAGCAACAACAGTATGTGCAGGCACAACGATGAGTTTTGCAGTAACAGCAAGCAATAATAGCCGTGTAGTATGGTATGGTGGTGCAACAGGAACGGATAGTATCCAAAATGCAACATCATTCACATTGCCAGCAACTGCAGGAATATACAAAGTAAAAGTAATTGGAAACAGCCCTTGTGGGGATACTACAAGTGCAAGTGTAACGACAACGGTTACGCCATTGGCAACGATTACAACACCTGTAATATCAACGAATCCAATCTGTGCTGGAAGTACAACTACGGTATCGGCGAACTTTACGAACGCGGATAGTGTGGTATGGTTCCAAGGTACTACAAGATTAGGCTTAGGTACAGTAACTGCAGGCACATCTACATTTACAGCATCAAATGCAGGTACATATACTGCTAGAGCGTATAGTGCAAATGGTTGTGTTAACGTAGACAGTACAAGTGCTACTTTATCAATCAATGCGAAGCCAGCAATTACATCAACGACGTTGCCAGCAACAACAGTATGTGCAGGCACAACGATGAGTTTTGCAGTAACAGCAAGCAATAATAGCCGTGTAGTATGGTATGGTGGTGCAACAGGAACGGATAGTATCCAAAATGCAACATCATTCACATTGCCAGCAACTGCAGGAATATACAAAGTAAAAGTAATCGGAAACAGCCCTTGTGGAGATACTACAAGTGCAAGTGTTACCACTACGGTTACGCCATTAGCTGCCTTTACTACACAACCAAGTTCAGTAACAGTATGTGCAGGCTCAGCATTGAGTCTAACAACCGCTGCAACAAATGCCGATTCTATCGTATGGTTTAGAGGAACTACAAGAGTAGGCACAGGAACTACATACAGTGTATCTTCTGCAGCGAGTATAGATAGTGCAAATTATAGCGCTGTAGCATACAGTGCAAGTGGATGTACCAATGCTACTTCAAATACGGTACTAGGAGCTGTGAAGCCACAAGCAACGATTACAACACAGCCAGCAGCAAATACATATGTATTGACAGGTACGAATGCAACCGTATCAATTTCTGCAAGTAATTTTGACTCAATAGTATGGTACAAAGGCACAACGAGAATCAGCAATGGTGCTACGTTGTCAATCACAAACTTTGATTCAGCTACACACGCAGGAGCCTACACAGCAAGAGTGTACAGTCAATTACCATGTACAAATTTTGTAACGTCTAATACAGCAAACATTATCAAATCTACTTGTCCAGTAATCACAACGCAACCAATCGGCGATACATTGTGTATAGGAAGCACGTATGCATTGAGTGTAACAGCAGGTGCAGTAAATACGTATGAGTGGTATAAAGTTGGAAATGCAACACCAATTGCAACGACTTCATCTACAACATTAAACTTGAGTACCTTGACGTCAGGCGGAAGCTACTATGTGAAGTTGACGCCACTTACAGGATGTACTACTACAGTAACATCTGATACGGTAAAAGTAGGTGTGGATGATAGTACAAGAATCACCGCTCAACCAACGGCAAATACAACAATCTGTTCGGGAAGTGCCTTGAACTTAAGCGTAACGGCTACAGGAAGTGGTACATTAAGCTACCAATGGATGAATGGAACTACGAATGTAGGAACCAATTCAAACAGCTTCTCAGTAAGTTCAGCAGCTACAAGCGATGCGGGTACATACAAAGTAGTAGTAAGTTCTACATCGGCATGTCCTAGTGCTACATCAAGCAATGCAGTAGTAAATGTAACGCCAGCGGCTACAATTACGACACAACCAAGTGCAAGCACGGTATGTCAAGGATCTACATTAAGCTTTACAATAGCTGCAACGAATGCAGATTCAATTGGATGGTTTAGAGGTACTACAAAAGTAGGAACAGGAAGTACATACAGCAAAGCGAATGCACAAGCAGCCGATTCAGGAAATTATGTTGCAATCGTATATCGTGGAGCAGGTTGTACAGATGTATCATCAAATAGTGTATTGGGAGCTGTAATACCAGCCCCAGTAATTACGACACAACCGATAGCAAGTGCCTTTGGATGTAATGGTTCTACCTTTAATTCATTGAGTGTAGTAGCAAGCAATGCCACTGCATACCAATGGAAACAAGGAAGCACCAACAAAGGAGGAACTGCGGCAACAATTTCAATCAGTCCATTCTCAGTATCAGATACAGGAAACTATACGGTAGTGGTATCAGGAACGGCACCATGTCTTGATGTAACGTCTACGATAGCAAATGTTAAGATAACAGATACGGCTAAAATTGTGACACAGCCTGCATCACTTACAGATGTATGTTTGGGAAGCAAATTGAAATTGACCGTAGTAGGAAACGGCGCTGCTAGCTACCAATGGTATAAAGGGTCAACTCCAATATCAGGTGAAACAAGAGATTCATTGGTGATAGCAAGTGCAGGCGTAGCAACAGCAGGTACTTATAAAGTAGAAGCGATAGCATTTGCAGGATGTGTAAACACGATGTCAAGCAATGCCGTAGTAACGGTAAGTACGCCAGTAAGCTTTACGACACAGCCAACGGCACAAACGATTTGTGAGAATGGTACAATCAGCTTGAGCACCGCAGTAACAGGAAATGCAAGCCCTACGTATGTATGGAAGAAAGATGGAACGGCGTTGGGTACACCAAGTAGTTCATCATTCAACAAATCAAATGCGATGTTGTCTGATAGTGGAAACTATACGGTAGAAGTTACAGGATCGTCTAGCTGTCCTACGATAGTATCAAACGTAGCAAAAGTAACGATCAACGCTGCACCAACGATAACTGCAATTTCAGGAACCAGCCCATTATGTGTAGGAAGTACAATGACCTTGTCAGCTACTGCTACCAACAATAATGGTGTAATCTGGAGAAAAGGAACGGCTACAGTAGGTACATCAAGTAGCTATACAAAAACAGCCGCTACAACGGATGCAGGCAGCTATACAGTAACTGCAGTAGGAAAAGCAGGATGTGCAAACGTTACATCTGCAGCCTATACACAAGCAATTACATCACCAGCAAGTATTACTACACAGCCAGTTTCTACAGCAGTATTGACAGGAACAAGCTTTACATTAAGTGTAGCGGCAAGCAATGCCAATACATACCAATGGTATAAAGATGGTACCGCTATTGCTGGAGAAACAAATGCAAGCTATACGGTTTCAAGCTTTGATTCTGCTTTACATTCAGGTTCATATACTGTAGAAGTTACATCAAACAGTCCTTGTACCAATGTAGTAACATCAAGTGCTGCAAGTGTAACCAAAACAACTTGTCCGGTAATCACAACACAGCCATTAGGCGATACATTGTGTGCTGGAAATACGTTGAACTTAAGCGTAACAGCAGTAGGCGCAAATGGCTACAAATGGTATAGAAATGGAACTCCAATTACAGGAGCTACAAATGCAACGTATACCGTGGCAAATGCTACAAGTGCAAACTCTGGAACATACAAAGTAGAAGCGATGCCATTTGCAGGCGCTACATGTTCTCAAATTATTTCTTCAGATGTAACGGTATTGGTAGAGTCTACTCCAGTAATAACGTCACAACCAAGAGGAAATGCAAATTGTGCGCCTACGTCTCACACAGTACGAGTAACTACTTCTACAACAGGACATAGCTACCAATGGTTTAAAAATGGTGTAGCGGTATCAGGCGCAACATTAGATAGCTTGAATATCACATCATTTACACCTGCAGGAGATAAATATTTTGTAACCTTATCAGGAACGGGTGCATGTCCATCAGTTACATCAGATACCGTGTTAGTAAATTCAAGAAATCCACAATCGTTAGTGAAATTGGTTACAAACAGTGAACAAAATCTAGTGGAGCAATGTACACAAGACAATTGGACATATTATGCGAAAGCAGGTGTACCAAATGAGTTCTTGTTGGCAATTCGTAAGAATGGTAACAACGTAATGTTTGCACCAGATATTGAGATTAACCCAGCGGGTATTACAACAATCCAGCATACGGCATCTAATCCAAACGGAGCTATCTTTGGAAGAAGATTGTTCAATGTGGATGTAACAAGTGGAACGCTTCAATATCCATACGATGTGAAGTTCTACTTTGCACCAGCCGATACCTTGGAGGTAATGACTAAATTAGCGCAATTGAAAGCGGCGAATGCAAGTGTAACACCAAGCAGACCTGCGAGCAGTTGGATTACATCTACATTAGTACCATTTACATCAAGCTTATTGAGTGGTGTAACGTCAGCGCCAGTATCATTTGCAAATACGTTAGTATCTACAAATAGCTATGGCAAAGACAACAATGTAGACTATGTAGAGATTACAAACTTAGTAGCGAAGAATGGAGGAGGAACGATGTTTATGGATTACACGATATCAAGTGGATCTAGCATCTCCGACAAAATCAACAAAGGCTTTGGTCTTGAGATGTATCCAGTTCCAGCTACTACAGAGTTAAACGTAAGACTTACAAGCAATACGTTCAAGCCTGTATCGTTCACGATCACAGATATGAATGGCAAAGTAGTAATGTCAAGCGAAGAGCGTCATCAATCTACTACATCGGATCACAAATTTGATATTACAAATTTGGCAAACGGTGTTTATCATTTACAATTAACTAATGGCGAGACACAAAGTGCAGCGAAATTCACAATTTCGAAGTAGTCTTT
>CAZUUI010000006.1:0-564 GCA_964622955.1 uncultured Chitinophagaceae bacterium
TCTGGCGGCGGTGGCCGCGGTGGCGGCTATTTTGGTGGGGGCGGCGGCGGCGGCGGAGATGATATTGGTAATGGAAGTAGGCAAGCCGCTGGCGGCGGCGGTGGTTCTTCTTTTGCAGTATCTGGATCCTCAGTTACATATACTACAGGTAGTGCTAACACAAATGGATCTGTAGTAATTACTTATTAATCTAATTAATTCAATTAGAAATAAGATTTGCTTTAAAGAATAAATAGCATATCCTTTTTATCAAAATTGATTTATTAAATATTATATTTAGTTTTATCTCTAAATAGGGCTTCCTGTTTAACATGTCTTATCTTATAAATCAGCTTGTTTTATATCAAATTCAAGAGAATAAGTGCAATCTATTTCTGACATAAATTCAATAAAATCGTTTTTTACCTTTGCAACACATCTTTAAAAAATACACTACTCAGAATTTAGTCATCTACTTCATTGCAGACTAATCGTAGTATTCATATACGACTTCATAGTCTGCGCCTCTTTTATAACCAATTTCTGAGTTAAACTGCAAGCCCTAAATATATCATTTTATTTAAT
>CAZUUI010000006.1:574-6929 GCA_964622955.1 uncultured Chitinophagaceae bacterium
CAACGCCTTCTTCTATAATTGTTGAATCTGAAACTGGAATAAGATCCATACAATTAAACTCTTTTATATATGCACTATCTGTTTCAGACATAAAAGATTTCTTGTTATTAAGCTTTAAACTACTGTTTGAATACGATTTGTGAACGAATTTTGCCCAAATAGGTAATGCACTACTAGCACCTTGGCCTAGCGAAGTACTTGAAAAAGTAATAGAAGGATCATCGGCTCCTACCCATACGGCACAGAGCAATGAAGGTGTTGAACCAATAAACCAGCCATCTGAATTACTTTGAGTCGTTCCTGTTTTTCCAGCAATTTCCATTTTTAATCCATATTGACCTCTTAATCTTGAGGCAGTTCCATTTCCTGTGGCAACATTTTGCATCATCAAATTCATCAGTTGTGACGTTCTTTCACCTAAGACTTCTTTTGATTCACGTTTCGATTGATATATTATATGACCATTGGCATCTTCTATTCTATCAATATAGTATGGCTTGCTGTAAATTCCTTTATTCATAAAAGGTGTATAAGCCCCTACCATATCAATTACGGCTACATCGGTAGTACCCAAAGCTATTGAAGGAACTTCTTCATAATCCCCTATAGCTCCCAAATTTCGAGCCATATTGATAAGATTTCCAATTCCAAATTTTTTGATTAATTGAGCAGCTATTCTATTGTCAGAAACTTGTAGTCCATCTTTTATTTTAACCAAATCGCCCTCTTTGAAGAATTTGCTACCTTTAGGATCCCAGCTTTCAAATCCAGGAATTAAAGGCTTTTCGTAAGGAATTTCGGTACAAGGTGTAGCACCATTTTCCAAAGCTACTGCGTATAAAAAAGGTTTAATGGTAGAGCCAACTTGTCTTTTTGTACTTGTACGTACATGGTCCAATTTAAAATGCCCAAAATTAATACCACCAACCCATGCTTTGATTTTACCATTGGAAGGATCTATGGCACAAAGACCTACTTGAAGTACTTTTTTGTAATATTTGATAGAATCTATCACACTCATCAGCGTATCTCTTTCGCCATGCCAAGTAAAAATACGCATAGATTGTTTCTTGCTCAATTCTTTTAAAATTTCTTCATGGTCTAGCCCATTATCTTTTAGGGATTTGTAATAATTGGTTTCTTTTACTGCGTCTATAATCAAATTTGGATTTGCTTTTGCACCAAATTTATAAGGTTCTCTTCCTTTCCATTCCTTATTAAACGCATTTTGTAAATAAGGCATGTGTTCTTCCATTGCTTCTTCGGCATATTGCTGCATTGAAGCATTAATTGTGGTAAAGATTTTTAATCCATCGGTGTAGATGTTATAAGAACTACCATCTGGTTTTGCTACATCAGACAATAAGTCTTCTAATTCAATTCTAATTTGTTCTCTCAAATAGGGTGCAAGTCCCGTATTGTGTGATGTGAGATGGTAATCTATTTTTAAGGGTAGTTTTATCAATTTGTCATAATCCGTTTGTGAAATATAGTTTTCTTTAAGCATTTGACCTAATACCACATTACGTCTATTCAATGCATTTTCAGGATTTGTTTTTGGATTGTATAACCCAGGTCCTTTTAACATGCCAATCAAAACGGCACTTTCTTCTATTTTTAAGTCTTTTACTTCTTTGTTGAAATATGTTTTTGCTGCTTCTTTTATTCCAAAAGAATTGTGTAAAAAAGGAACCGTATTGAGGTACAAAGCTATAATTTCTTGTTTAGAAAAATTGCTTTCAAGCTCTACAGAAATATACCATTCTTTTGCTTTTTGGAATAATCTTGTAAAAATATTAGCTCTTTCGGTATTATGGAATAGATTTTTTGCCAACTGTTGTGTAATAGTACTTGCACCTGACTTTTTACCCAATAGAAAAGTACGAAAAACGGCTGTTGTCATACCCCATGCATCTATCCCACTATGTTCATAAAAACGAGAATCTTCTGTTGCTATTAAGGCATCAATTGTATGTTTAGGAATATCTGAATAGCTCAACTCAGTTCGGTTTTCATAATAAAATTTACCTAAGAGTTCAAGATCTTCTGAAATAATTTGAGTCGAAATTGCTTTTTTGGGATTTTTAATTTCATCTATTGATGGAAGCTCACCAAGCCATTCCATGGAAATAGCAAAAAACAATAGAATAAAAAACAATATCGTCCCTCCAAAAATCTTAATTGATAAATTGAAGTATTTCCAAAAATTTTCGTAATTCATAGGTCTGAAAAATATTTATTCTACAGTTACACTTTTAGCTAAATTTCGTGGCTGATCCACATTGCATCCTCTCAATAATGCTATATAATATGACAATAACTGCAAAGGAACCGAAGCCAAGATAGGGCTTAAACACTCTTCTGTTTCGGGCACTTCTATGATATGGTTTGAAAGTTTTTTAATTTCAGCATCATCATTAGTTGTTACTGCTATTACTTTTCCTTTTCTAGCTACTACTTCCTGTATATTGTTCACTATTTTGTCGTGAAGACTATCATTATTTGCCAATACTACTACGGGCATCTCTTCATCTATCAATGCAATTGGGCCATGCTTCATTTCTGCTGCAGGATAGCCTTCTGCGTGAATATATGATATTTCTTTTAATTTCAATGCACCTTCAAGCGCTGCTGGAAAATTATAGCCTCTACCCAAATACAAGAAATTTTTAGCTTCATAAAACTCTTGAGCAATTTCTTTAATTTGATTTTCTGTCGTTTTTAATACGGTTTCTATTTTACTTGGAATATTTTCAAGTTCAACCAATATTTGTTTAATTCTAGATGTAGGTAAAGAGCCTTTTTTTTCTGCTATCCAAAGTGCCATCAATGTTAAAACGGATACTTGTGCGGTAAATGCTTTTGTGCTTGCTACGCCTATTTCAGGGCCAGCGTGTGTGTAGCATCCTGCATGTGAGGTTCTAGGAATTGATGAGCCCACTACATTGCAAACCCCAAGGATAAGGCATCCTTTCTGTTTAGCCATTTCTATTGCAGCCATTGTGTCTGCCGTTTCTCCTGATTGTGAAATTGCAATAACGATATCATCCGTGTCAATTACAGGGTTTCTATATCGGAATTCAGAAGCATATTCTACTTCTACATTCACTCTAGCCAAATCTTCAAATATATATTCTGCCAATAGTCCTGCGTGCCATGATGTACCGCATGATACGATTATAAAACGTTTGGCATTCAGTATTCGATTTTTGTACTCTTCTAATCCGCCTAATTTTACTTCGCCATTTATTACATCGATTCTTCCTCTGATACTATCAAAAATACTTTTGGGTTGTTCGTGTATTTCTTTTAGCATACAGTGTTCATAACCTCCCTTTTCAATCATTTCAAGCTTAAGCTCTAACTCTTGAATGTATGGAGTTACTTCTTTGTTTTGAATGGTTAAAATTTCAAAATTTCCATCACGATTCAATACCACCATCTCTTCATCTTCAAGATAAACTACTTTTTTTGTGTATTCTACTACTGGAGTAGCGTCTGAAGCAATAAAAAATTCTTGATTTCCAATACCTAAAATCAACGGACTTCCTTTTCGAGCGCCTATCATTTGATCTGGATTATCTTTTGCAATTACAGCAATTGCATAGGCTCCGCTAATTTCATTTAATGCAAATCGTACCGCTTCTTTCAAGGAACATTTTTCATTTTTGATAATATCTTCAATCAAATATACCAAAACCTCTGTATCTGTATCAGAACGAAAAGAATAACCACGTTTTATCAACTCTTCTTTTATGGAAGCATAATTTTCAATTATTCCATTATGAATCAATGCAATATTATTGCTTTCGCTTAAATGCGGATGCGAATTTTTTTGATTGGGTTCGCCGTGAGTAGCCCATCTTGTATGACCTATACCAATAGTACCTTCAATGGAAGTAGACTTAGCCAATTCTTCCAAATCACTTACTTTTCCTTTTTGTTTTATTGAATTGATTGTATTCCCTTGTATTAATGCAATTCCTGCACTGTCATATCCTCTATATTCTAATCTTTTTAAGCCTTTTATCAATATTGGGTAGGCTTGTTTATCTCCCAAATATGCAACTATTCCACACATGTTATTTACTTAATTTTATTTTTGAACATAATAAAGCTTCAATTTTGGAGCCATTGCGCTTCCTTTTCCATACAATACTACTCTATTAGGGTTGTATAAACTCAATTTTGTGAGACTACTGCCGCTAATCAAAACTCTAGATGCAAATAATCGCATTTCTTGAGATGTAATGCCATTTGATAAGTTTTTATTTAGAAAATGAACTATGTTGAATTTATATTTCAAAACACCATTCTCAGTATATGCTGCCGGAGAATATAACGTTTCCTTGTATACTTGATCGTCAATAGAGTATTCTTTTTTCTCGCTTGGAAAGAAATAAGTCATACCCAATTGATTCATTTTTGTAAATGAGGTATCCACTACCGAAAATTCTAATTCTGCTTTAAAAATAGTATTATTTCTTGTAAATTCCTTTAAATCAGGAATATTTATTTTAGAGAAAAAGCCATTTGTACCCATTAAATATAACAAATTATCACCTGATGTACTTGTGTTTGCGGCTGCTGTTTTAGCTGTACTATTTTGATCGTTTCTAGAATGATTTATAGTAATGCTATTTGTACTTCCTGTAATAAATTCAGAAGCAATTGAAGTTCCAGTGGCATTTTTACCATAGATTTTTATTCTATTTCTATAAGTAATGTCCAAAAATACAACGCCGTTTGAAGCATTTGAGGATGTGGAAGTAAGATACAATCCTTTGAATACATCTCTAAAGGCTGCCGCACTAGCGTAACTTCCCGGCGCTATTAATTTTTGAGCAAAACTTAAACTCAAAGGAATACGAAGCGCAGGTCCAATTTTTGTAGAACCATCGTACACACTATCCGTAGTATTGGGGATAAATTGGCTTAAAGTGCCTATTGGTATATTATTAATGCTGTATTCTTTATAAGTATTAGCTGTAGAATCTACAATGTTTTCAGTCAGTTCATAAACTGCTAAGTCAATCGCTTTGTCGCAAGCACCTAATTTACTTACATAGGGTGCTATCAATATAATAGAGTCTACACTAGCAAAACTAAACGAACTGCTAGATAATGTTGTCTCATAAGAAGCGTAATAGCCTGCTGTTGTTTGTCCAAAATTACCATCCGTAATTACACCAAGTGCGCAATAGCCTAGATTTTTAAATGTACTTTGCGTATCTTTTGCATTGTTACATATCAATTGAAAGGTATCAGTCATTTTCCAGTTTAATGGAAATTCCTCTGTGCTTTGAAATGAGTCTCCTTTTGAACATGCATTTAGGAGGAATAAAGTTGTTGCTATAAAAAATATGTTACGCACCTTTTGCTACGGGTTTTGATTCTTTAATAAAATTTGAAAGTTCTACAGATGTTGCACCATTGTCTTCTAAATTGAAAACAGGTTTGTTTGAATTGCCAATACAGCTCAACAATTCCTCATGAAGTTCCGTTGAACTTACAATCAGTCCATCAGAATAATGAATGGCTCCTTTACACATAGCGTCAAAATTACCTTCTGCAAAATGTTCCGCTTTATTGGCAGCTATATTTTTGTCCAAAAGTGCTTTTTCTAGAAATTTTTCTTCCATCTGACATTCATTGTCTTTCTTGAAAATATTAAAGAATATTTTTGATTCGGAAAAAACAGGATCATTTGAATATAACGTACGCGCATACAGGGGCACTAAACTTGTCATCCAGCCGTTGCAAACTATAAAATCGGGCGCCCAGCCAAATTTTTTCAAGGTTTCCATTACTCCTCTGTTGAAGAAAATCATTCTTTCGGAATTGTCTTCAAAAAACGTTTCATTTTCATCCAAATAGTCATATCTTCTTTTAAAAAATTCATCATTATGAAGAAAATATACTTGTAATCTGTGCTTTGAATTGGGCAATGAAGCCACTTTTACCGTCAATGCGAAATCTTCGTCGTTGAACATTACATTGATACCACTCAGTCTTACTACTTCATGAAGTCTATGTCTTCTTTCATTGATTGTGCCAAATCTTGGCATCAAAATGCGGACATCTAAGCCGTTTGACGCTAAATGATTGGGAATATCGGCTATTTTTTGAGCTATTTCTGTGATGTCATTGAATGGGGTTAATTCTGACGTTACAAACAACAATTTTCTTTTCTCCATGAATCGTATCTAATTATGATTTTGTAAACAATATGCAAAGATAATACATTTTTTTTCTAAATTATAGAATATAATATTTCAAGCAACTTAAAAATCCTTAAAAAAATTAAAAGAAAAACATTATAATATTTTCTTGAATTTGAACCAAATATAAATAA
>CAZUUI010000006.1:6939-20425 GCA_964622955.1 uncultured Chitinophagaceae bacterium
TCATAATCTATAGAATATAATATTTCAAGAGGCTTAAAAATTCTTAAAATTACATTGTGAAAATGTTATAATATTTTCTTGATTTTGAACCAAATATAAATTAAAATACTCAAAATAATCATAGAAGATAATACTATGAAATAGCCATAATGCCAATCCAATTCGGGCATATATTTGAAATTCATACCATATAGCCCTACTATAAAAGTCAAGGGTAAGAAAAACGCCGAAAAAATAGTCAATAATTTGACTACATCATTGTTTTTTTGCGCCGCTACGGACATAAACGTATGCATCAAGTTGTGTGCATCTTCAAGAGCTTCATCGTATTCCAAAATTAACTTTTTCAAGTTGTCTTGTATGTTTTCAATCGCGGGTGAATATTTCTCGGGAAATTTAACTTCTCTCAATACATCTTGACTTATTATTAACAATTTTTTACTCACACGAGCTTCTGCTTTTTGGAAATAGAGGTCTTCCAAGGAAATATTTGAATAATCTTTTAAAAAGATAATTTTCTCAATTTCATCAATTTGATTTCCTTGCCAAAATGCGGGCTCGCTGTATGTATCTACAATGGAAGAAAACAATTGAATTACAAAATCATATACCGAAAGTGATTTGTAGGCTTCTTGTTCTTGATAATTCAGGAAGGGAAACGATGCTCTATGAATAGTGATGAGTCGTTTTTCGTCAAAAAAGAAAGCAATTTTATTTGAAATTTCTTCAATAGTAGATAAATTTTCATTTTTTTTGCCTGTAAATGCTCTTAAAATCACAAAATGATTGCCATTAGAGACTTCCACTTTGGGCAAATGCCCTCTTTCAATACTATCATCGATATGAAATCCGTCCAGATGGTATTCTTTTTTCAATTCTTTGATTTCGTGTTCATTTGGATTTTGAATATCTATCCATTCAAAATTTGGAAATGAAAAAATTCGCTTTTGAAAATTACCCATTTTTTACTTTTTCAATTCGTCTTTAAGATATTTTCCCGTAATACTTTTTGTGTTTTTAGCTATTTCTTCTGGAGTTCCTGTAGCTACTACCATTCCCCCTCCCGAACCGCCTTCGGGGCCCATATCTATTATATAGTCTGCCATTTTTATTACATCCAAGTTGTGTTCTATTACAAGGATACTATTGCCTTTTTGTACCAATTTTATCAAGACATTATAAAGCATTTGTATATCCTGAAAATGTAAGCCCGTAGTAGGTTCATCAAGGATATAAAGCGTTTTGCCTGTATCGCGTTTGCACAATTCACTGGCGAGTTTTACACGCTGTGCCTCACCTCCCGAAATAGTGGTTGAAGGTTGTCCCAATCTCAAATAGCCCAATCCCACATCTTCCAATGTTTTAAGTTTGGTATAAATATTGGGAATACTTTCAAAAATGGATAAACTTTCTGAAATGGATAGATTTAAAATATCATAAATCGAATGATGTTTGAATCGAATGTCCAAAGTTTCTTTATTGTATCGTTTGCCTTGGCATTTTTCACAATGCACTTGAATATCGGGTAAGAAATTCATCTCTATCGTTTTGAGGCCAGCGCCTTCGCACTCTTCACAGCGTCCGCCTTTTACATTGAAACTAAAACGACCCGGTTTGTAGCCTCGAATTTTGGCTTCCATTGTATCGGCATATAGGTTTCGGATTAGGTCAAAAACCTTCATATAAGTAGCGGGATTGCTTCTAGGCGTTCTACCAATAGGACTTTGGTCTATATCTATTACTTTGTCAATATGTTCTATACCTTCAATTTTTTTGTAAGGCATAGGAAATGTATGTGATTTATAGAATTTTTGGCTCAAAATAGGGTAGAGCGTTTCATTGATAAGTGTACTTTTTCCACTGCCCGAAACTCCTGTGATACAAGCAAATACGCCTAAAGGTATCTCTACGCTTACATCTTTGAGATTGTTGCCCGTAGCATTATGAATTTTAATCCAGTTTTCAGGTTTTTTTCGATTTTTAGGAATTTCAAAATCTAAAGTACCCTTCAAATATGCAGCCGTTGGGGTATTGTTTTTAAGAAAATCTTTGGGTGTTCCCATTGCGGTTACTTCGCCTCCATAGCTTCCCGCTTTGGGGCCAATGTCAATGATATAGTCGCTCTCGAGCATAATTTCCTTGTCGTGTTCTACTACAATTATGCTATTGTCTATATCTCTTAAGTTTTTGAGCGAATTTATCAATTTTGTATTGTCTCTTGGATGCAATCCAATGGAAGGCTCATCCAAAATGTAGGTTACGCCCGATAGTTCAGAGCCTATTTGTGTTGCCAATCGGATTCTTTGGGCTTCGCCACCCGAAAGCGAGCGTGTTTTTCGATTGAGCGATAAATAACCCAGTCCTACATTTGCCAAAAAACGAAGTCTATCGCGGATTTCTTTCAAAATATCCTTAGCTATTAAGTTTTGATTTTTAGAAAAATCTTTTTCTATATCGCCAAACCATATTTGAAGGTCGTCGATACTCATCTGCGCTACCTCCGAAATATTTTTTTCCTTAATCTTGTAGTACAAGCTTTCTTTTTTCAATCTTGCACCGTTACAACTGTCACAGTTTTGTGTAGTCATAAAACTCTCTGCCCATTTTTTGACACCATCGCTTTCGCTTTCGTAGAAATTTTTATAAACCATACGAGCTATTCCACCATCAAAATAGATAAATGTATTTGGGCTTTCATCATCTACTTTTAAGATACCTTCTTCATTGCCATAAAGGATTAGATTGAGATGCTCTTTTTTTACCTGTTCAATAGGAATGGTCAAATTGATGTCGTGGGTTTTTGCCAATTTTTTCATATGTGTCCACCATTGATTATCTCGCATTTCACCTAATGGTTTAATGCCTCCTTTTGTAATAGATAAGGTAGCGTCTGGCATCATCAAAGTCTCCGAAGTAATGTATTCTTCGCCCAAACCCTTACATTTTTCACAGGCACCATAGGGCGAGTTGAATGAAAAAGTATTTGCCGAAGGCTCAATGTATGAAATACCATTTTCTACATCCAATAAATGCTTGGAAAAATGAAAAAACTGCTCTTTTTCAATATCAAAAAAACTGACAATTCCATCGCTTTCTTTCATCGCTTTGCGAATGCTATCCACGATTCTATCTCTATTTTCTTCTTTGATAATTAGCTTATCTATCAATAAATCTATGTCGTGTACTTTGTATCGATCTAATTGCATTTTGGGAGCTAATTTCTCAAAAGTCCCGTCAATCAACATTTCTACATAACCTTTTTTTGTATATGCCTCAAAAAGTTCTCGATAATGCCCTTTTCGTCCTTTTACAAGAGGAGCCAAAATACATACTTTTTTACCTCCGTGAATTGAAAATACGGCATCTAAAATTTCAGACTCATTGTATCGCTGCATAGGTTTGCCACTCATATACGAATAGGCTACAGCGGCTTTTGCATACAAAAGTCTAAGGAAATCATACACTTCTGTAATAGTCCCTACCGTACTTCTTGGGTTTTTGTTTGTCGATTTTTGTTCAATAGAAATTACAGGACTCAATCCCATAATGCTATCTACATCGGGACGCTCTATACCTCCAATAAACTGGCGCGCATAAGCTCCAAAACTCTCCATATATCGTCGTTGTCCTTCGGCATATAAGGTCTGAAATGCGAGCGAACTTTTTCCGCTTCCACTCAATCCTGTGATTACTACCAGTTTGTTTTTGGGAATCGAAATATCTATATTTTTTAGATTATTCTCTCTCGCCCCCAAAACTACTATCTCCGAATGTTCTTCTTGCACAACTCTATTTTATTATTGTAAAAATCAATGGGCGAAAATACAAAATATTGTGCAATAATTTTTAGATATTTTAGATATGAAAATTTAAGTTAATTTACATTTGTTTAAAGCAAACACCTCGTTTTTCCCCCCATTCAATTACAGCGGGAAGCATAATTTTTAGATTTTCAAATGCTTTTTCGGTGTCGTGAAATACCAATATATCCCCATTTTTGAGCTTGTTTAATATTTTAAGGATGTTTTTTTCAGGTTGAATTTTGGGGTTGTAATCTTCGGTCAACACACTCCAAATCACTATTTGATTATTTTTAAGAATCTCCGCAATCCAAAAAGGATTGATTCGCCCATAAGGCGGTCTAAATTGTTTTGAATTTGTCTTTTCAAATCCTTTTTCAATGTTTTCAAGATAAGTCTTTTTAGTAGTTTTCCATCCATTCAAATGTTCATATCCGTGATTTCCAATGGTATGACCTTGATTTTTAAGGGCTTCAAAAAGAGCCGGATACGCATCAATTTGATTGCCTAAACAAAAAAAAGTGGCTTTAATGTTTGCGGTATTAAGTGTTTTGAGAACCCAATCGGTTACTTCAGGCGTTGGACCATCATCAAAGGTCAAGTAAATACAAAATTCAGATTGGGGCTTTCGAAAAAGTATTTTTGGAAATAAAAATTGAAGAATGGAATACAACAATGGATTTTAATTTTGATTTGCCCAATTTTCTCTATCCAAACTTCGATAATGTATAGCTTCTGCCAAATGCTCAATTTTGATTTCATCGCTTCCAGCCAAATCCGCAATGGTTCTAGAAACTTTCAAAATTCGGTCATAAGCACGTGCCGATAGATTGAGTTTTTCCATTGCTTTTTTGAGCAAATTGCGCCCTGCATCGGAGATTATACAAATTTCTTGTACTTCTTTTCCGCCCATTTGTGCATTGGAATGCATACCTTCTATTTCTTTGAATCGCTCTTGTTGAATATTTCTAGCTGTAATTACACGTTCTCTTACGTGGATACTTTTTTCAGTTTTGTGCTCGGAGGTGAGTTCGTTGAATGATACAGGTACTACTTCTACGTGCAAATCGATTCGATCCAACAAAGGCCCCGATATTTTATTCAAATATTTTTGTACCACTCCTGGCCCACACACGCATTCTTTCTCGGGATGGTTAAAATAGCCACAAGGACAGGGGTTCATTGAAGCTATGAGCATAAAACTCGAAGGATAGGTAACTGTAAATTTGGCTCGTGAAATAGTCACTTTTCTATCTTCCATCGGTTGACGAAGTACTTCCAAAACCGTTCGCTTAAATTCGGGTAATTCATCCAAAAACAAGACGCCATTATGCGCCAATGAAATTTCACCTGGGCTAGGATGATTGCCTCCGCCTACCAAGGCTACGTCGCTCACGGTATGATGCGGACTGCGAAAGGGTCGTTCAAATATCAAGGATTCTCCATTTTGTAATACGCCAGCTACCGAATGAATTTTGGTAGTTTCCAGCGATTCGTATAAATTCAATGGTGGCAAAATTGATCCCAAACGTTTGGCAAGCATCGTTTTTCCTGCTCCGGGAGGCCCAATGAGAATTAGGTTGTGTCCACCAGCCGCCGCTATTTCCATAGCCCGTTTGATGTTTTCTTGACCTTTTACATCGGTAAAATCATAACGAAGATTCTTTAAATTTTCTTCAAACTCTTGTCTCGTATCTACGTGTACAGGTTTCAATTCCGAATTTCCTTCAATTATATCAATTACATCTTTGAGTGTTTCTACGCCGTATACATCCAAATTGTCTACAATGCCTCCTTCTCGTTCATTTTTTTTTGGAAGAATAAATCCTTTAAACTCTTCTTTTCTAGCCTGAATAGAAATGGGCAAAGCGCCTTTTATAGGCTGTACCGAGCCGTCTAGCGACAATTCCCCCATAATGATATATTTGCTCACATCTATGGTGTCTTCTATTTGGCCGCTAGCTATCAAAATACCAATGGCTATAGGTAAATCATACGCCGAACCTTCTTTTCGAACATCGGCGGGTGCTAGATTTATTACTATTTTCATTCGGGGCATTCTGTATTGGCTTTCTTTCAGAGCGGTTTCTATTCGCTGAAGACTTTCTTTTACGGCATTATCGGGCAATCCTACCATAAAATATTTTCCGCCCGTACCGTCTACACTTACTTCTACTGTTATGGTAGCAGCATCTACGCCATATACAGCGCTTCCATAGGTTTTTATCAACATAATTTTTTACTAATTATTTTTTTATCATTTTTAATGGAGATTCTTCATTGATTTGAATCCAATAGATTCCTTGTGGGAGCATATCAAGATTCATCTTCTTATCCGTAATAGTTTCTTGCAACAATTGTTTTCCCATCATATCGTAAATAGAAATGGTATTTCTTGGTTTTTCAAAATTAAAATAAATTTCATTTTCTACAGGATTTGGATAGAATGTATGCTTGTTGTTTTTTGCAGTTTGAACAATGCTTGAACTATATTTCTTATTGGGATTGCAATCCAATAAATCATAGAAAAATCCTTTTAAATGTGATTTGAGGGTGTCAAACTCGGGGATTAATGGGGTAGAGCCTTGAACAAATGAGGGGTGATTGAGCGTATTGAAGGAATCCATTACAAAATAGCCTTGTTGGTTTTTTACACGAAGCATTATGTTGTAGCTGCCGTGTACGTCTACTTGCGATGCTCCTGATAATGGTTTGCCCAATCGAAAAGGAACTATTAGATCATTCACAGCGTGGTTTAGATATACAGGCAAGTCCTTTGTTCTAATATGTGTCGTGTCAAAAATAGCGCCCGAAAATCCAAAAAGTCCTTTGACTTCAGAGGAAACTGTCAAATTGTTCGAAGTGCCTTCAAAACCTCCTACGGAGTTTATTACGGATTGGAGAGAAGCGGGAAAGTCATTGAATTGTGAATATCCAGCAGTCATAGCTGTAATAGCACCTGCCGATGTGCCACCAATAAAAATTTGTTTTTCATCTATTTTATATTCCGTTTGTTTAGATCGGAGGTATCGAATGGCGGCTTTTGCGTCTTGTACCGCTCGCCATACCGCTTTGGTAGTGGATTCTGCGGCTATTAAATTGAGAAAATTGTCCAAACGATAATCTATGCTAGCACATACATATCCTTTTTTTGTGAAAAATTCTGCCAACTGAACCAATTCTGGAGATGTTCGGATCCCCGTGACAAAGCTTCCACCAAAACAAAAAATGATACAAGGTCTTTTGCTTTCTGCATCGTTTTTGGGTGTGTACAAATCCAAACTCAACGTTTGATTTGTACCATCGTACGTT
Source organism: uncultured Chitinophagaceae bacterium (assembly GCA_964622955.1). GTDB lineage: Bacteria > Bacteroidota > Bacteroidia > Chitinophagales > JADJOU01 > CHPMRC01. The sequence continues at coordinate 14,052 of CAZUUI010000006.1, forward strand.
GTGTTTTGACCAAAAGTGTAGGTGTTTTTTTCTACCTCAAAAAGGCTATCTACATATCTATTGCCACATTGGCTATAAGAAAAAGTACTATAAAAAAATGTAATTAAAAGTAAAAATTGTTTCATATGCAGCGAATTGAATATCCGCTACAAATCTAGTCATTTTTTAATTACCATTCAAAGAGAATTTTTAAAAAATAACACCAATCTTTGCTTGAAGCGTCATAAATGCATCATCTCTTCTTGTGTTGCCTCTAATTTGTCCTGTGTAGTATGAATTACTAAATGTTCCTGATGGATCTGCTTCAGCAGAACGATTGTGAAGCTGTATAGCCAAGGACTGTTTGTCGCTAGACAAGGCACTAAAAATTGTAGGATCTACATATTGATAACTTACATCATCCAAATAATCTGTAGATGTAAAACGATAACATGCCTCTACACCAAACGAAAATTTTCTATTGGCTGTATAGCATTTAATCCCTAAGGAAATAGGTTGACTCATTTGATAGAGGCTATAGGATTGTGTCCCTGCAATGAGTCCTTGTCCTTCGGTATGAAGTGGCTGTAGTTCAATGATTTGTCCGCTCAAGTCGGTTTTGGGATTAAATTTAAAAATACCAAAACCTATTTCAGCATAAGGTGATAACAAAAAATTACGATTTTTCCAGCGTTTTCCTGTTCTAAATGGTTCGAAGGCAACACTTACGCTCCCTTCCATTACATCGGTAAAAAAGCTTAAATTTCTATAATGTTTGTAAATATCATCGGGCGTAGTTCCTTTATTATCGGCATCTGTAGCACCCAAATGCAGATAACTTCCTCTAAAAAGTAAGCTAAACATTCCTTCAAAATAATATCGATAACCTATGCAATAGGAGGGTCTTAAATTCTTTTTTGAAAACTCTGTTATTGGATTTAAGAAATTTTTATCATCATTCAATGAGTTCAAATCGCCATAATATAGTCCCGTTCCATAACCCAAGCTAAATTCATGTTTTTGCGCTTGTAAAAAAAATGGGAAAAAGAGTGCAAGTAATATTGTTTTTTTCATTTCTTTACTTTAAATTTTAAAATATTTTAACATTTAAAATTGATGTAAAGATATAGATTTTTTATTAAAATCTTTATTTTTTATTAAAAAATGATTCTACAACACCGGCCTCACCTCAATCTTATCTCCCAAATCAAAAGTGGGACATTCGCGGGCCAATTCCATAGCGTGTTCAAGATTTTCGGCTTGTATGATATAAAACCCTCCAAAGGCTACTTCGGGATATAGGATTTCATCTACCATTATGGTGCCTTCTTCTTTGGATAGGGTGTAGCCTGCTTCGTCTATGCCATAGCCATCGATAAAAAAGCCTCTGCGCGATAAATCCATAGCCCATTTTTTGTGCATATCGATGATCTCATAGAGTTCATCCATCGAACGTTCTTGGGTAATGTCTTCTCGAATGATTAGTATAAATTTTTTCATAAAATTTCGCAATTAGTCTATTAATACATTTCCCGTCATTTCTTTTGGGATTTCTATTTCCATCAGTCTCAAAATGGTAGGCGCTACATCGGCTAATTTTCCCGATTGTACCTGTTTTGCCTTGGGCGAAATGACAATAATAGGCACTAAATTCATCGAATGCGCCGTATTAGGGCTTCCGTCGGGATTTAGCATATAGTCGCTATTGCCATGGTCTGCAATGATTACAATCTGATATTCTTGCGCTATAGCCAAAGGTACAATTTCTTTGAGGCAATTATCCACGGCTTGAGTGGCTTTCACAGCAGCTTCAAATACGCCTGTATGACCCACCATATCGGTATTGGCAAAATTGACCGCTATAAAATCTTTTTTTCCTTCTTGGAGGATTTCTATTAATTTTTCTTTGATAATAGGCGCCGACATTTCGGGCTGTAAATCATACGTAGCTACCTTGGGCGAAGGTACTAGCACACGGTCTTCGCCTTCAAATGGCTGTTCTCTACCCCCCGAAAAGAAAAAGGTTACATGGGGATATTTTTCGGTTTCGGCCATTCTCGTTTGGCTTTTTCCCGCTTGTGATATTACTTCGCCCAACGAATTGAGGATATTATCATTTCGGAAAATTACCGCTACATTTTTGAAATCTTTGCTGTATTCCGTCATGGTAGTATAATGCAATTGAAGTGGATGCATATTCCATTCCGCAAAGGATTCTTGAGTGAGTACTTGCGTAATTTCTCTACATCGGTCGGTACGGAAATTGATACAAAACACCGCATCGCCTTCCTTGATAGGTTCAAAATCGGTGGTGAGAATAGGTTTGAGAAATTCGTCCGTCTCGCCTGCATCATATCTTTTGGCTATGGTTTCCAGCGCTTGGGCACTATGTTCGCCTTCTCCGTGAATGAGCATATCATAAGCCAATTTTACTCGCTCCCATCGTTTGTCCCTATCCATAGCATAATATCGGCCACATATCGAAGCTAACGTTGCTTTTTTTGTTGATAAAAATGCAGTGAAATCGTTAAGCAATGTTAATCCACTTTTTGGGTCGCAATCTCTGCCATCGGTAAAGGCATGGATTTTAATTTTATTAAGGCCTGCATTTTCGGCATAATTCACTACTGCTTTGAAATGATTGGCGTGACTGTGTACACCTCCATCGGAATACAATCCTATCAAGTGCAAGGTTTTATTTTGCGATTTGCAATAATCAAAACACGCTTGTAAGGTATTATTTTGTTCCAATTCTCCCGTGTCTACGGCATGATTGATGCGTTGAAATTCTTGATAGACAATCCTTCCTGCACCTATATTCAAATGCCCTACTTCGCTATTTCCCATTTGACCTTGGGGCAGTCCTACCTCCGTACCATACGTTACAAGGCTTGCATGAGGATATTGAGTCAAAAGTTCGTGGAAATAAAGCGGACCTGCATTGTCTATAGCACTTCCTTTTTTGTCTGTTGCTGTTCCCCAGCCATCGAGTATGAGTAGAAGGGATTTTTGGGACATATTTTTATTTTTTAGCGTTCATTTTTCGGATTTCTTTCAAGAAAGTAGACGCAAAAATAAAATCATTGAGATTTTCATTTTCGGTATTCAATACTTCCTTGTTCGAGCCTTCCCAGTTTTTTTCGCCTTCAAAGAAATAAACGATTTTGTCGCCTATTCCTATTACGGAGTTCATATCATGGGTGTTGATTACGGTAGTAATATTAAATTCTCTTGTAATTTCTTGTATCAATTCATCGATAACAATTGATGTCTTGGGATCTAATCCCGAATTGGGTTCGTCGCAAAATAGATATTTTGGGTTCAAAACTATTGCACGTGCCAAAGCCACACGCTTCATCATTCCGCCCGATATTTCCGAAGGGTATTTTTTATTGGCATTGACAAGATTTACTCTATCCAAACAAAAATCTACTCGTGCTTTTTTTTCGGCATACGTCATATTGGTAAACATATCCAAAGGAAATTTTACATTCTCTTCGATATTCATTGAATCAAACAAAGCGTTTTTTTGAAACAACATTCCCATTTCCTTGCGCAGTACCGATTTTTCTTTTTGATTCATTGGCACAATATTTCTATTGTCTAGCTGAATTATTCCATTTTCGGGAGTCACCAATCCTACCAAGCAATTCATAAATACGGTTTTTCCCGCACCACTTTTGCCTATAATCATATTGCATTTTCCCGCTTCAAACACGGTGCTGATGCCCTTCAATACACGTTGTTCGCCAAATCTTTTTTCTACATTATCTACTACTATCATTTTTTTATAGAAATTAAAGCATGATGAATGCGATTAAAAAATTAGCTATTACTACGGCAATAGAACTCAATACTACCGCTTCGGTACTGGCTTTTCCCAATTCCAATGCGCCTCCTTTTACATAAAATCCTTTGTAGCACGAAATGGAGGTGATAAGAAATGGAAAAACAATCGATTTTACAAACATAACCGTAACATAATGTGGACGGAAATCATCCTGAAGTCCATATACATATTCGTCTACGCTGTAGAATCCGCCCATCTCGCCAGCATACATACCGCCTATTGTACCCAAAATCATTGCCAAAACTACCAATGAAGGAACAATTAAAATCCCTCCTACAATTTTTGGGCCAATGAGAAAAGAAGTCGTGTTTACGCCCATGATGTCCATGGCGTCAATTTGTTCGGTAATACGCATCGTGCCTAGCTCTGTAGCAATATTAGAACCAATTTTTCCAGCTAATAAGAGCATCAAAATGACACCGGTGCATATATTTTTTAGACTATCTCGCACCATACCGCCCATCCACCACATAGGTATGATACTAATTTCGATAAGTTTGTAGCTAAATTGTACAGCCGTAACGGCTCCAATAAAAACCGATACAATAGCAATAATACCAAAAGAACCTACGCCAATGTCAAACATTTGCCTTACGGTTTCCCTCCAATACATAGAAATTTTCTCGGGTTTTGAAAAAATAGACAAAAGCATTGATATGTATTTGCCAAAACCTTCTATATAACTGAGAAAAAACATGCTGATTTATTGAAGTATATTGAATCTAATTCGTCCAAAAATAAAAAAAGGCAAGTTACTTATATCGCACCGCTACAACCATTTACCCTTGCTATATTCCTATCCTGGGGGAGTCAATAGGAGCTGGTCGTATAAGACTTGCCGACTGCAAAAATATTACATTTTTTATTTATCAATCAATATTTTTTCAATTTTGATGATTTTATCTTCAAATTTGAAACCAATGTAGTAAAAACCAGTACTTAAATTATGCAAAGAAACATTGTTTTTGTCTGCTTGCAAATTCGTTTTTAGAATGGTTTTTCCATCAAGTCCATATATCTCCATTTCTACAGGTATAGGTGTTTCTACCGTTACAAATTCTTTTGCTGGATTGGGATACCATTTGATATCGTCCATATTCGCTATTTGGATACTTGTAGGATTGCTCGGTTTATTTTTTACATATACTATTGCTACCCCTGTAGATTTACATCCAAAAGTAGAAGTAGCGGTAAGTGTATAAACGATATTGGAGTCGGGCTTGGTAGTCATAGACTTGTTATTGGCTCCCGAAACAATGTATGTTGCGGGCGTCCAAGTGTATGCGTCATTTCCTGTAGCCACAATCTTAATGCTATCGCCTCTAGTCACCGTTGAAATTTGTGGTGAAATAGAAATTGTTGGAAGTGGGTTTACTGTAACATTTATTGAATTTAAGCCATTGCAACCTTGAGCTGAAGTACCTGTTATATTGTAATTGGTCGTGTTTCTTGGGAATAAATAAAAAGTAGAATCGTTGGTGTTAAACAAATTGTAAATAGGTGATATACTATATGTTTTAGCACCTTTTAGATTTAATTTTATAGTATCGTTATTACAAATGGTATTGCCTACTTTGTTGGTAGTGTAGGTTACTACCGGAGAGCTGGCTTGAGTCAATGAAATGGTTTTAGTTCCAATACAACCTGTCAATACACCTGTAACGGTAAGTGTAATAGGCGAAGTAGCCGTTACATATACTATGTCACTAGTTGGGTTATCTACTGCACTTGCTGGTGCCCAAGTATAGGTGCTTGCTCCTGTAGCTGTTAGTTTAGATCTAGTATTTGGACAAATCACGGCATTTCCTGAAATTTGAACATTAGCAGCTGTAGTGCCTACTGTCAGGGATTTTGTAGCTGTGCTTGAACAAATACCTGTTTTTCCAGTAACGGTATAGGTAATATCTGCGGTAGGGGTACAAGTTACGGTAGCGGTATTGGTTTGATTCAAATAAGTACTTGGCGACCACGTAAAGCTATCGGCTCCACTTGCCGTCAAATTGATTGAAGCCCCTGTACACGTTTGGCTAGGGCCTGAAATACTAACCGTAGGAACGGGAACTATGGTAATAGTAAATGAATCTTTCAATGGACAGAAATTCGTATCCGTTGTATTTACATAATATTTTGTAGTAATAGTAGGTTTAAACGATGCGGAAGTCCCTGAAATAGAACGAACATTGGTCATTGGACTCCAATTTACGGTAGAAATATTTCCCGTATAATCTACCTGTGTACTATCGCCCAAGCAAATAGATTTTGATGGAGTAGCAGAATATGTAAATGTTGGTTTGGTAAGGGCTGTAAGGGTTAATTTTTTTACAATAGGGCACAAAGAACCTGATTTTGCCAATATATTATACGTAATATTTGAGGTAGGTGCTATTTTCATATTTCTAGCGGTATCATTGCTCAAGAATGTATTGGGCGACCACGTAAAACTATCCGCTCCCGATACCACAAAGGTACCTGTATCGCCAACGCATATTTTTGAATTTCCAGTAATGGTTACATTTGGGAAGGGTTTTACAGAAACCGTAAAAGT